>NZ_JBEXXN010000008.1:0-142687 GCF_040630445.1 Streptomyces sp. NPDC005805 | reverse complement strand
TCGGTGTCCGCCTCCGGCCGGTCGCCCGGCAGCCGGTGGAAGGCGGTCGCCGGGAGGGTACGCGTCCCGGCCGCGCTCTCCAGGCGCACGGTGGCCCCGACCCCGGAGCAGCCGCAGGCGTTCCTTCTCCGACAGGCCGCCCCACACGCCGAATCTCTCGTCGTTGGCGAGCGCGTACTCCAGGCAGGCCGCCCGCCCCTCGCACGCCCCGCACAACTGCTTGGCCTCACGCGTGGAGGACCCGGGCGCCGGAAAGAAGAACTCCGGCCCGGCCTGCGCGCACAGCGCGTTCTCCTGCCAGGCCAGGTCCGCTTCGAAGATGGTGTCGATGGGCATGCACCCGAGCCTGCCCCGACCCGATAAACAGCCGATCAACGCGACGTCAACAAGCCGCCCCCGGCTCACCCCTCGGCCCCGAGTCTCCCGCCCACGGCCCCGGGGCGCACACCGTTGCGTCCTCCGGCGTGTCGCCGACGAGAACCCCGGGGACCAGCCTGACAGCGACGGTCCCCGGACACGAGATCCGAGGCCGGGCCCCGGTAGCGCCCCTCAGCGGCGAGGACCCGCGTCCAGGAACCCGTGGAGGGATGCCGTCATCGCGGCCACGAACGCGTCGCGGGTCGGCTGGGGGATCCGGTCCAGGGAGAGGTAGGGGTTGAGGTCCTCCAGTTCGACGAGGAGCAGGTCGCCGGCCTCCGTGCGGCAGGCGTCCACGCGCTGGATGCCGTGGTCGAGGGTGTTCCAGTCGATGAAGCGGGCGGCGAAGGCCAGGTCGGCCGGGGTGGGGTCGTAGGGTTCGAGGACCCAGCGGCGCTCGGGGTCGGGGGCGTGGAGGGCGTACTGGAAGGCGTCGTCGACGTAGTAGAAAGACACCTCGTAGCGGAAGTCGATCCGCGGCTGGACCAGGATGTCGCCGTAGGTGAGGTCGGTCAGCCGGTCCGGGGGCACGAAGGTCAGGCCGATGGAGTCCGCGCCCGCTCGCGGCTTGACCGCGTACTGGCCGGCGGTGGGCAGTAGTTCCAGGTCCTCGGGCCGGCCGGCGGTGGGGATGACGGGGTAGCCGGCCGCGGTCAGGTCCAGCAGGTACTGCTTGCCGCCCATGTCGCCCCGGCCGGTCAGCGGGTTGTAGACCCGGGTGCCGCGTGCCGCGGCCCGCTCCCGGAAGGCGTCGTACTCCCGCTGGTAGTGCAGGACCGGCCCGCTGTTGCGGACCACGACGCCGTCGAACGCGTCCATCAGCGCGGCGGCGTCCAGCGGGTGGCAGAGGGCCAGGTCGAAGTCCGCGCGCAGACGGGAGGTCAGGAAGATGTCCTCGTCGCCGTAGCGCCGCCCCCGGGCCGGGTAGGCCAGGTCGGTCACGTACAGGATGCTGCGGCGGTCGGCCATCGGGTCTCTCCTCGGCTCGGGCGACGCCCAACCTATCCGCCGCGCGGGACGCCGCGAGCGCCCCGCCCCCGTCAGGGAGACCGGCGGGCGTTGAGACGGGCCGCCCGGCGGGTCAGGTGGTCGCGTTCGGCGAGGTTGGTCGCCTTGCGGGCCGCCTCCGCGTACAGCCGGGCCGCCGTCGCCAGGTCGCCGTCGCGCTCGTGGAGGTGGGCGGCGACCGCGTCGCGGCGGGGCAGGGCGGGGTCGAGTTCCGCGAGGGCCGCCAGGCCGGCGCGCGGCCCGTCGGCCTCCCCTACGGCGACCGCCCGGTTGAGCCGGACGACCGGGCTGTCCGTCAGACCCGCCAGCTCGTCGTACCACTCGACGATCTGCACCCAGTCGGTCTCCTCGGCGGTGGGCGCGTCCGCGTGGAGTGCCGCGATGGCGGCCTGGGCCTGGAACTCACCGAGCCGGTCGCGGGCGAGAGCCCCTTGCAGGATGCCGATGCCCTCGGCGATCGCCCCGGTGTCCCACCGGCTCCGGTCCTGCTCGGCGAGCGGCACCAGACTGCCGTCGGGCGCGGTCCGGGCCGGGCGCCGGGCGTGGTGGAGCAGCATCAGCGCGAGCAGCCCCGCGACCTCGGGGTGGTCGACGGCGGCCGCGAGCTGCCGGGTGAGCCGGATGGCCTCGGCGGCGAGGTCGACATCGCCGGAGTAGCCCTCGTTGAAGACCAGGTAGAGGACGCGCAGCACGGTGGAGACGTCACCGGGCCGGTCGAACCGCACACCGGAGACGGTCCGCTTGGCCCGGCTGATGCGCTGCGCCATGGTCGGCTCGGGCACCAGATACGCCTCGGCGATCTGGCGGGTGGTGAGCCCGCCGACGGCACGCAGGGTGAGCGCCACCGCCGAGGCCGGGGTCAGCGACGGGTGGGCGCACAGGAAGTAGAGCTGGAGGGTGTCGTCCACGGCGGGCGCGGGCCCGGGCCTCGGTTCCTCCTCGACGCGGTCCTCACGCCGGCGGCGTGCGGTGTCCGCACGGGCCGCGTCGAGGAACTTGCGCCAGGCCACGGTGATCAGCCACCCCTTGGCGTCCCGGATGGGCTCTCCCCCGGCCGGGCCGGGCCGGGAACCCGGGGACGGATCGCCCGAGCCCGAGCCCGGGGACGAGTCGGCCGAGCCCAAGCCCAAGGACGGGTCGGCCGAGCCCGGCGACGGGTCGGCCGGCCGGACGCGGAGCGCCTCGACGAGCGCGTCCTGCACGGCGTCCTCGGCCGCCGCGAAGTCGGCTCCGCGGCGGACGAGGACGGTGATCACGCTCGGTGTGAGGCGCCTGAGCAGGGCCTCGTCCAGCGTCGGGGACATGTGCGAGGTCACTCCGTGACGGTCGTCGGGGTCGTACGCGGGGGTCACTCCGTGACGGTGGGGTGCGCGGCCAGGAACGGCCGCACCTCCAGCCACTCGTGGATCGGCTTCCCGCCCGCCCCGGGGGCGGCCGACAGTTCCGCGGCGAGTTCGAGGGCGCGCTCGTAGCTGTCGACGTCGATCACCATCCAGCCCGCGATGAGGTCCTTGGTCTCGGCGAACGGCCCGTCGGTGACCGGCGGGCGCCCCTCGCCGTCGTAGCGGACCCACGCCCCCTCGGGGGCGAGCGCCTGGCCGTCGACGTACTCGCCGGTCGTCTCCAGCCGGGCGGCGAAGTCGTTCATGTACTGCACATGGGCCGAGATCTCCTCCGGGCTCCACTGGTCCATCGGTACGTCGTTGGCGGGGGCCGGGGCGCCGCGGTAGTGCTTCAGCAGCAGGTACTTGGCCATGACGGTTCTCCTCGGTGAGCGTGCGGCCCATTGTGGTCGCGTTCACCCCGGGGACGGAGCCGGACGCGGCTTCTCGACATCCCCGCTCAAGATTTTCTTCCACCCGGTGCCGGGCGGGTGTCCGCCGGGGCTCGGGCGGCTCCGGGCGGGTGTCCGCCGGGCACCGGGCGGGCCCGGCAAGGCTCAGGCGGGTGTCCGGCGAGGGGCCGTCCCGCCGCCGCCCGCGTCGACGCCCCCGCGCGGCTTGGCGCCGGCGAACGGGGGTGCGTCCTGTTCACAGGTGGCGCCGGCCGGCGGCAGGGTGCCGTCGATCAGATAGGCGGTCTCGTAGCGGTGCACACAGGAACTGGGGTTGTTCAGGGCGGTGTGCCCGTACCCGTTGAGGGTCAGCAGCCGGGCGTCGGCCAGCTCCCGGGCCATGGCGACACCACTGCGGTAGGGCGTCGCCGGGTCGTAGGTGTTGTTCACCACCAGGACCGGGTGGGCGGTCGGTGTGTTCCAGGGCCCGGTGTACGGGTGGGCCGCGCGGGCCGGCCAGGTCGCGCAGGGCTCGCCGCTCCAGCCCCAGTAGTGCCCCACATCGCCCGAGCGGGCGACGGAGAACGCCTCCTCGCGCGGATAGGCCGAGGTGTCGGACGGGTTGGGGCTCTCGGCGCAGAGGACCGCGAAGGGCTGCTCCGGGCCGAGATAGGGCAGCGGGGTGGGGAGTTCGGGCGCGGGGGCGGCCTGCTGCGCGGGGGCCCGGCCCTGCCAGAGGCTCTGGAGCAGACCGGCCATCGCGGGCCACTGCCCGGTCTCGTAGAGGAGGTTGGTGCTCATCGCCTCGATGACCCGGGGATACGTCCACGAGCCGACGGGGGCCTGCCGCAGCCGCCGCATCAGCAGGTCGAACCTGTCCCGCGTCGCCCGCGGCGACCCCGCGGAGAACGCGCAGCCGGCGGGCGTGGCCGAACCGCACAGGGTGAGGAACTGCCGCAGGGTGGCGGCGGCTCCGAGGTCGCTGCCGATACGGATGAACGTCGAGTGCTCCGCGTCGCGCCGATTCCCGTCGTTCGTGTACGCCCGGGGGTCGACGTTCCCGTCCAGGATCATCCGGCGCACCCGGTGCGGGAAGAGGTTGGCGTAGGTGGCGCCGAGGAACGTCCCGTAGGAGATGCCCAGGTAGTTGACCTGCTCGTCGCCGACCATCGCACGGAGGCGGTCGAGGTCCCGGGCGGTGTCCGCGGTCGACATCCGGGGCAGCAGCCCGGCGTCGCGCTGCTGGCACCGGCGGCCCATCTCGGCGTATCCGGCGACCCATGCCCGCTGCTCGGCGGCGCCCACCGGGAACCCGACCGGAACGCCCGCCGCCCACGCGGCGATCCCCTCCGCGTCGCCGAAGCAGTTGACGGCGGTGCTGCTCCCCACTCCGCGGGGGTCCCAGCTGATGATGTCGAACCTCTTCCGCACCTCGGCGGGAAAGCGGTCGTACCAGAGGGGCAGCTGCACGGTTCCCGGGCCGCCGGGCCCGCCGGGGTTGAAGAAGAGCGTGCCCAGGCGCTGTCCGCTGCCGGCGGCCGGGCGCCGGACGAGGGCCAGCTCGATGGTCCGGCCCCCGGGGCGTGTGTGGTCGAGCGGGACCGGCACCCGCGCGCAGTCGTACGCCGCGTCCAGGGGGCAGGGCCGCCAGTCGATCGCCGCCGCCGGGGCGGTCTCCCCGCCCGACGGCGGGGCCGCGACGGCGGGCGGAACGGCCGACGCGGCCAGTACGGCGGCGACGGCGGTCGCGACCAGTCGCCGCCGGCCTCCTGTGAACCTCCGCGCACGCACGACCAGTCCTCCCGGGGCGGGACCTTCCGGCGGCGTCCACCGGCCGGGACCCCGACGCTAGGCCCGTGCCCCGGCCGGCGCCTCCGGGGGCGGGCAGCCGGGGTAGGGGGGCTTCGGCAGCGGTCCGGCTACGTCACCCCGGTCCGGCGGCCGCCGCGCGGGGCGCGGTCGGCTCGGTCCGGGCGATCCACGCGTCCAGTTGCTCCCGGGTGGTCGCGGGGTCGGCGACCAGCGCGCCCAGGTCGTCGCCCTCGACGACGGTGGTGGCCACGGCCGGGCACCGGCGGCAGCCGTCGACCCCGATCTGCGCCCACCACTTGCAGTGGGCGCGCAGATGGCACCGCGGCACGTTCCGCTTCTCGTCCGCCGGCGTGAGCGCCACCCGCTCCACCAGGGTGCAGTCATTGCCCCGGCGGTGCAGACAGTTGCTGACGCAGTGCGACGCGAAGCGCAGCACCCGGGTCGGCTCGACGTCCTTCGGGACGACCGGGAGGACGTCCCGGGCCGGCACGGGGTCGGCGAGGTACACGACCTCCCCGTCCTGCCCGGAGCGGACACCCAGCACCACCGACTCCGGGGCGTCGGGCCTGCCGCTCGGGCACCAGGTGCTGCTCGTCTCGGAACGGTCCGCGGTGCTCATCGCTACCTCCTCATCGGTCCGCTGCGGTCGCTAGACGATCTGGCCGGCACAGGCCGGAAGACAGGCGGCGGCCAGGCGCTCCTGCGCGACGGCCTGGTTGAGGTGCGCCTGCAACTGCGCCGAGCTGATCTGCTGCGGCTTGGACGACGCCGGCTGCGCGGACGCGGACGCGGTACCCGCTCCGCCGAGGAGCAGCGCGGCAGCGGCGGCGGCCGCCGCGGCACCGCCGGCAGCGGATCGACCCGAGTACGTCATGACGAAACCTCCTGGATTGGCCTGCGGGAATGGGGCGTACGGCGACCGTAGGGCGCCGCCGCGGCCACCGGCGGCAGTTCCAGGGGCTGTTGAGCGGCAGACCGCGGGGCGAGCGCGTGGGCGTGGGACCCGTGATCGGATGGCTGATCGGCACGCACGGCGTGGGCAGGACGCCGACGGCCGCGGCGCAGGCCGCCTCCCGGATCGCGGGGGCGGTCATGCGGCGACGGCCCTCCGCGCGGCGCGGACGCGCGGCTCAGAGGCCGAGGGCGTAGCGGCGGAGCCGGGAGCGGGCCTGGGAGGGGGTGGTACCGAGGTCGCGGGCCAGGTCCTCGGCCCAGTCGGCGTCGGCATCGGGGTCGACGTCGATGCCGAAGGCGGCGGCGCGGCCCGTGTCGGCGGCCAGGCGCTCGAGCGCGGCGGCCGCGCGCAGGGCGGCGGCCGGGTGGTCGTCGGCCAGGGTGTCCAGACGGGAGCGGAGCCGGTCGATCAGGTCGCTCACGTCGTCGGGCAGCGGCACCGTCTGCCGCTCGACCGCCTCGATGTGGCCGTCCCAGTCGTCGGACGCGGCGTCCGTGTCGGCGTCCATCAGGTCCACGCCGGCGGCGTTCAGGGCGGGCCAGTCGATGGGGTGGGCCGGGCCGCGCCAGCCGCAGGAGCACGCCCCGCGGAAGCCGACCGCGGTCGGCCGCCCGTACTGGCCGCTGTACGCCCACCACTCCAGCGTCGACGGCATCGACGCCCCGCTCCCGATGTCGAAGTACACCGGCTTCGGCTCACTGCCGTCCGCCAGCACCGCGCCCGCGTACCCGGCGTGCGCGTCCCCGAACTCCTCCACCGTCCACCCCATGCCGGCCACTCCTCGTCGCGTCGCCCGTGTGCACCGCCATGCTGGCACCGCACCGGGCGCGGGCGGGAGGTTATGGGCCCAACTGACGCGATTGTTGGGTTGGTCGGAGCGATTCGGAGCTCAGGGTCGCTCGGGCTTGCGAGCCAGAAAGGTGGCGAACGTCCGCTCGGCCCCCTCGGCGGGCTCCTCCACCAACCGCGCCCCGAGGACGAGCCCGGCCTGCTTCAGGAGTTCGGCGATCCGGTCGGGCGGCAGCAGGTAGGACTCGTAGGACACCGGACGGCCGCCGTACGCCCGCGTGGGACGCAGGTGCTGACCGGCTCCCACATGACCGGCCAGCATCACGGTGCCGCCGGGCGCGAGCGTGCGGTGGAACTCGCCGAATACCAGCGGCAGCAGCGGCGGTGGGGTGTGGTGCGTGGAGTAGTACGCGAGGACGCCGCCGAGGCTGTCGTCCCCGATCGGGAGCGAGGTCATCGAGCCGACGTCGAACCGCAGATCCGGGTAGGCGCGGCGGGCCAGCTCGACCATGGCGGGCGACAGGTCGATGCCGAACGCGGGAACCTCCCGCTCGGCGAGGTAGGCCGTGACCTTTCCGGGCCCGCACCCCAGATCGGCGACGGGCCCGAGGCCCGCCGTGCGCACCACTTCGGCGAACACGTCCAGCATCCCCCGTGACAGCGGGTCCAGCTCCGCCGGTGACTTGACCTGGGCGACATAGTCGGACGCGACCGTGTCGTAGGACTCCCGGACGGCCGCGAGGTGGGAGAGATCAGGCATGCGGGCGACTTTAGTTGCGGCATCCGGACCGCCAGGACGCGGGCCGCTCGATCCCGCGGGATCCCTCGGCGTGCGAGCCGCCGAGGTCCGTCCGCGTGGCGCCGCCGCGATACGCGTTCGTCGCGCGAGACTGCGGCGCGTAAGCAAAAAGGGGGACGGACGGCGCCGTGCGGTGGCGCGGGGCCAAGGAGGCAGTCATGGCGGATCAGGGCACGATCAGCGAAGCCGTCCCCGAGGAATTCGGCGGACTGATCGCCGAGTGGCGCGGTCTACTCGAGAAGTACCCCCGTGCCGCCCAGCACTTCTCACTCGCGTACCACCCCGCCGGGCACGGAGAGGCATCGGGGGAAACCTTGACGGTGGGGTTTTCCCAGCCCGTCTTCGAATGCTCGGAAATCGAACCCGGATTCGTTGTGTGCGAGCGCGTCGACGAGCAATGACCCGTCACCAAAAGGCCCGTACCGATCGACAGGAGTCACGATGTCCCATCTGCCCGACGGCCTCGACGACGAGCGTGTGCAGGCGCTGAGAGAGGCGGCCCGGCTGGTCGGCCGGGCGCGGGACGAGGCGGCCGAGGTGCTCGCCCGGTCCGGAATCGACCCGGGTGTCGCGTCCCGGGTGTCCCTGGAGTTCTGCGCCGCGGTGCAGTCGCCCGGCCCTCCCCTCCGGACGTGTGGATGTCCGGGATTCCGTGGCGACTCCGACTTCTGCTTCAGCCAGTACCAGGACTTCGCGGGGACCTCGGCGCGGGTGCGCTCATCCGCGTCTGCGGGCACCCGCGGGTGGACCACGAGACGGTCTGAGGACCGGTCAAGCGGCTCCCGGCGTCTCGCGCTCGAAGCGTACGGCGGGGCTCGGACAACGCCCTGACCGGCCGAGTCGGCCCCGCCCCCGCCCCCGCCCGGACGCTAGTGGTCCGCGTGCTCCCCGCCCCCGGAGGACGGCTTCGAGGACGCCTTCGACGACGGCGGCTTCGACGACGGCTTCGCCGCCCCGTGGTGCCCCCCGCCGTCGTGCCCCGGCACCGTGCCGTCCGGTTTGGCGACCAGGAAGAGCCCCGCCATCCCCATGTCGGAGTGGCTCTGGACGTGGCAGTGGTACATCCACGCCCCCGCCCCCACGTGCTCGCCCGCGATGATCTGGAAGCCGAAGGAGTCGGCCGGGCCGGTGATCTTGTTGTCGATGACGCGGGAGACGTCGTCCGGCCCGGAGAGCAGACCGGTCCGGTTGTCGGCCCAGCGGTGACCGTGCATATGGAAGGTGTGGTAGTACTCGCCGTGCGTGATCATGATGATCTCGACGCGATCGCCCACCGTGGCCTCGAAGTCGGGCGGGTCGGCGGCCGGGCGGTTGTTGATCAGCATGTCGTTGAAGACGATGGTGAACTGCTTGTCCGGCAGGATGTCACCCTTCCTCCTGACCACCATCGGACCGTACAGCCCCTTGCGGATGCCGCCGGTGCCGTGGTCGGTGCCCACCACATGGTCGTGGTAGTGCCAGTAGCCCGCGCTGCCGGGCCGCCAGGTGCCGTCGGCGCGGCGGCCGGGGGCGTGGGTGCGCCAGGTGTACGTGCGGGTGGCGCCCGGTTCGACATGGCTGCGGCTCATCTTCGTGCCGTCGTTGCTGATGTCGTAGTCCACCCCGTGCGGGTGGAGGCTGACGGGCACGTCCATCAGGTTCTCGAACTCGATGTGGATCGTGTCGCCCTCGTTGAGTTCGATCAGCGGACCGGGGATGGCCGGTTTCCCCTTTTCCAGGCCGTATCCCATCTGACCGTCCGGCATCTTCTCCGCGTACATTTTCAGATGCCGCACCTGGCCGCCCGCCGGGGCGGTCCTCGGTGCCGCCGCCGCTGCGGCCGGGGCCGCACTGGAGGCCGAGAGAGACAACGATGTCACGCCGGTCGCGGCCACCGCTCCGCCCGCGAGCAACCGCCGGTTGAAGCTGCGTCTGTCCATGCCGAACTCTCCAGTCGGTAGCGGAGACTGACGGGGCGCCACGGCCCCCGGGACGGCCCACACGGTAGCCGCCACCCGGCCGTTTATCCACGCTCAGGACAAAGTTGGTTCTCTTCCGGTCGAAACTCTTGGCGAAGCGGGAAAAGAGGTCTAGCTTCAACGGCTGTCGTTGTGACCACAGAGCTGAGTTGTGACCACAGAGCTGACAGGTGTGACCACAGAGGGGTGGGTGACCACATGCAGCGCGCACCACATCACCGGTCCAGAGCGAGAACGGGCCTCGCCGCCACGGCACTCGGCGTCGGGGCCCTGACCGTGTCCCTGCTGGGCGGAAACCCCGCCTCGGCACGTCCGTTCCCTGATCCGCCGCCGGACCGGCCCACGGCACAGGAGATGGCGACAACGTTGTCTCTCCCGTCGCCGCCGGGCGGCTCCAACGTCCGGGTGCTGGTCTTCCACGGTTCGGCGACCGCCGAGTCCCCGATCGTGAACGCGGGGATCGCGGTCATCGAGAGCATCGGCCTGAGCGGCCCGCAGGCCGAACGCTTCCGGACCGAGGCGACCGACGACCCGGCTGTCTTCACCAACGGCAAGAAGCTCGGCCGCTACAACGCGGTCGTCTTCCTGACCGGCGGCGGGGATGTCCTGGACCCGGAGCAGGAGGCCGGTCTGGAGGCGTACATGGAGGCCGGCGGCGGCTTCCTCGGCATCCACGACGCGGCCCGGACCGAACCGTACTCGGACTGGTTCACCGGTCTGGTCGGCGCCCGTCCGACCGGCGCGCCGAGTTCCGTGCAGCGCGCGGTGGTCGAGGTCGGCGACCGGACGCATCCGGCCACCAAGTCCCTGCCGCTGGAGTGGAAGCGGCCGGACAAGTGGTTCAACTGGGAGAAGAACCCGTCCGGTTCGGTGCACACCGTCGCCCGGGTGCGCGAGGCGTCCTACAGGCCGGCCGACAAGCCCAACGGCTGGGACCACCCGGTCTCCTGGTGCCGGGACTACGACGGCGGCCGGTCCTTCTACACGGCGATGGGCGGCACGGTCGACAGCTTCGACGAGGCCGACTTCCGCGACCATCTGCGCGGCGCCCTCGCCTGGACCTCCCGGATCTCCCGGGCCGACTGCAAGGCGACCATCGACGCCAACTACACGGCGGAGCGCGTCACCAAGGCCAACCAGCCCGGGCAGAACGACCAGATCGGCGAACCGCACGGCCTGGTCGCGGCGCCCGACGGCCGCATCCTCTACATCGGGCGCGGCGGCGCCGACGCCGGCGTCCCCGTGGTCACCGACTGGAACAACCCGGCGATCGGCAAGGGGAACGGCGAGGTCCATGTCTACGACCCGGAGACCAAGCAGGTCACCAAGGCCGGCGCGCTGACCGTCTTCGGCAACAAGGGCGGCGGCGACGAACTCGTCAAGAACGAGGAGGGCCTGCTCGGCATCGAGCTGGACCCGGACTTCATGACCAACGGCTGGGTGTATCTGCACTACACCCCGCACTCCGAGATCGACCGCGACGCGCACCTGGGCGAACGCCGAGTCTCCCGGTTCACCCTCGATCTCGCCACCAACAAGCTGGACCTGGCGAGCGAGAAGGTGCTGCTCAGATGGCCGGTGCAGATCCACAGCTGCTGCCACGCGGGCGGCGGGATGTCCTGGGACTCCGAGGGGAACCTCTACATCGCCACCGGTGACACCAACTCCTCAGGATTCAGCAGCGGTTACTCGGGCAACAACCCGGAGCCGAACTTCAAGGGCGTCTCCTTCGCGGACGCCCGCCGCACCTCCGGCAACACCAACAACCTCAACGGCAAGATCCTGCGCATCCACCCCGAGGACGACGGCACCTACACCCTGCCCGAGGGCAACCTCTTCACCGGGGACGAGACCGCGGAGGGCGGCGGCAGGACGCGCGGCGAGATCTATGTGATGGGCGTGCGCAACCCGGCGCGCATCTTCGTCGACCAGAAGACCGACATCCTCTACGCGGGCTGGGTCGGCCCGGACGCCGGCGCGCCGTCCACCACCTGGGGCCCGGCCAAGTACGACACCTTCGCCGCCATCACCAAGGCGGGCAACCACGGCTGGCCGTACTGCATGGGCAACAAGCAGCCCTACCGGGACCGGAACCTGCCGGATCCGAGCAAGCCACTGGGCTGGTACAACTGCGACGCGCCGAAGAACGAGTCGCCGAACAACGACGGCCTGGTCACCCTGCCGCCGGTGACCGGCAACACCATCTGGTACTCGCCCCAGGGCGGCGGCGTGGACTACCCGCGTGACGCGAACGGTGTGCCGAGCTACAAGCAGGAGGAGCAGAAGCTGCTGCTGCCGTGGCTCAAGGGCGGCGGCCAGGCGACCATGAACGGCCCGGTCTACCGCTACGACGCGGCGAGCGAGTCGGCGGTCAAGTGGCCGGCGTACTGGGACGGCAAGTGGTTCGTCGGCGACTTCTACGACGGGGACCAGCCGCGCCACGCGGTGCTGACCGACCCCAGGACGGTGGGCAAGGGCGGGCTGCCGGTGCACGCCGAGTCCCTGAAGAAGATCGTCCCGGTCGGGCAGGGCGGTATCCGCAACCTCATGGACTGGAAGTTCGCGCCCGACGGCTCGCTCTACGTCCTGGACTACGGGCGCGGCTTCTTCACCTCCGACAAGGACTCCGCGCTCTGGCGGGTGACCTACAAGGGCGGCGGGGCGACCCCGGCCGCCGACCAGCTCGCGAGGAAGGCGGCACAGTGACCCCACGGCACACGACGGGCACCCGGCCCGCGGCGGGCCCGAGACGCGCGGCGGCGCGCCCGGGAGGCAGGGCGGCGAGTCTGTGGACGGCCCTGCTCGCCGCGGTGGCGATGGTGGTCGGCCTGACCTCGGCCACCGCGTACGGGAAGACGGACGACGACCGGCCGGCGGCGGCCGCCCAGGTGCTGACCTGGACGGCCGGCGACCCGATCGACCGGTACCTCACCTTCCCGACCACCGCGACGGCCGGCACGACCACCATCGTCTTCGAGAACAGCACGGCCACCGGCAACACCACCGGCATGCCGCACACGCTGACCTTCGACACCTCCGACCCGGAGTACAACAACGACGTCCAGCTGAACATCCTGGCGAACCCGAGCGACGCGGGCGGCGGCAAGCACACCGCCGAGGTCACGCTCACCCCGGGCCGCTACCTCTTCAAGTGCACGATCCCCGGCCACGGCCCGATGCAGGGCATCCTGACGGTCACCGAGGGCGGCGGCGGTGACGACACCACCGCGCCCGAGACGACCGCGAAGGTGGACGGCGACCAGAACGCCGACGGCGCGTACATCGGCCAGGCGACCGTGACGGTCGGCGCCACCGACGAGGGCGGCTCCGGCGTCGAGAAGATCGAGTACGCCCTCGGCGCGGACGGGGAGTGGCAGCCCTACACCGCCCCGGTGGTGGTCGACCGGGTCGGCACGCACAGCCTGCGGTACCGGGCGACCGACAAGGCGGGCAACACCTCCGCCGAGAAGAAGGCCGACTTCGTGGTGGCCCCGCCGCCGACGGACGACACCACCCCGCCGGAGACCTCGGCGACCGTGACCGGCGAACAGGACGAGCAGGGCCGCTACCTGGGCATGGCCACCGTCACGGTGACCGCGTCGGACACCGGCTCGGGCGTCAACACCATCCAGTACGCGATCGGGGACGGCGCCTGGCAGGAGTACACCGCGCCCGTGATGGTGCACGAGACCGGCGCGCACTCCGTCCGCTACAAGGCCACCGACAAGGCGGGCAACGCGGCGGCCGAGAAGAAGGCCGAGTTCGAGATCGTGGAACCGCCGGCCGAGGACAAGACGGCCCCGGTCACCGGCGTCTCGGTCGCCGGAGCCAGGAACTCCGACGGCGCCTATGTCACCAGCGCCACGGTGACCGTCTCGGCCACCGACGCCGAGTCGGGCGTCGAGAAGATCGAGTACTCCCTCGACAGCGGCCCCTACCTCGCGTACACCACCCCGGTGATCGTGGACCGGGTCGGCTACCACACGGTGCTGTACCGGGCCACGGACAAGGCCGGCAACACCTCCGAGGCGAAGAGGACCTCGTTCACCGTGGCCGAGGGCGGCGGGGTGCCCGCGCCCAACTGCCCGGAGTTCGACGAGCGGACGACGGTGATCGTCGGCGAGGTCGACACCGGCGTCCCCAACCGGATGACCAACCGCCGCTGCACGGTCAACGAGCTGATCGAGGACGAGAAGGCGTGGTCGTCGCACGCGCTCTTCCTCAAGCACGTCGACTCGGTGCTCGACGGGCTGCTCGCGGACGGCGTGATCGACAACCGGGAGCACAAGAAGATCTACCGCGCGGCCAAGCAGTCGGGCATCGGCAAATCGGGCCGGACCGAGGGCTACCGCGACCTGTTCGACGGCACCCAGAAGACCTTCTCCCAGTGGCAGCACGTGGGCGGCGGACAGTTCGGGCTGGGCGCCGACGGCGCGATGACCAGCAGCACCACCGTGCCGGGCATGGGCATGCTGTGGTTCCCGCAGCAGCGCTACGGGAACTTCTCGCTGAAGCTCCAGTGGCGGGACGACGCCCCGGGCGCCGGCAACGCCAACGGCGGTGTCTTCGTGCGCTTCCCGTATGTCCACGACAACCCGGAGGAGTCCCGTCCGGAGTGGGTCGCCATCAAGTACGGCCATGAGGTGCAGATCCTCGACCGGCCGGACGGCGACATGTACAAGACGGGCTCCCTCTACGGCTTCGACCGGGTCGGTCTCGCGGGTGCCGGGGTGACCCCCAAGGGCACCTGGAACGACTACGAGATCCGGGTGGAGGGCCAGCACTACTCGGTCTTCCGCAACGGCAAGCTGATCAACGAGTTCGACAACACGGGCGGCCAGGTCTTCCAGCCGCCCCGGTCCGACGACCCGGGCACCGACGGCCGGCGCTACGCCTCCGGCTACATCGGCCTCCAGGTCCACGGGACCACCGATGTGATCTCGTACCGCAACATCCGGGTGAAGGAGCTCTGAGCCCCGCTCCCCCGGCACGGCGCGGCGGCCCGTCCCCCTCCTGACAGGGGGACGGGCCGCCGTCGTTCGGGCGGGACCCGCCGCAATGCCGTCCGGGAGGGACCCGCCGCTATGCCTTCTCGTCGTCCGTCTTCCGCGCCCGGCTGGGCTGGACCCGTTTCGGCTCCCCGGGCATCTTCGGGTACTCCGGCGGATAGGGCAGGTCGCCCAGCCCGTGGTCCGCCTCGTCCTTGCGGGCCAGCTCCAGCAGGGACTCCAGGCTGAAGCGGTGGTCGTCCATGTCCGCGTGGACGTCGCCGGCCTCGGCGTAGCGCTCGGGCATGGTCCGGATGTCGAAGTCCCGCGGCCGGGCGTCGTCGACCTCCTCCCAGCGCAGCGGGGCGGAGACGGGCGCGTGCGCGCGGGGGCGGACGGAGTAGGCGGAGGCGATGGTGCGGTCGCGGGCGGTCTGGTTGTAGTCAAGGAAGATCCGCTCGCCGCGCTCCTCCTTCCACCACTTGATGGTGACCCGGTCCGGCATCCGGCGCTCCAGCTGCCGGCCGCAGGCGATGGCCGCGCGGCGGACCTGGGTGAAGGTCCACTTCGGCTCGATGGGGACGAAGACATGCAGTCCGCGTCCGCCGGAGGTCTTGGGCCAGCCGCGCAGGCCCGCCTCGCCGAGGACCTCGCGCAGGACGTGGGCGGCGCGCACCGCGTCGGTGTAGTCGGTGCCGGGCTGCGGGTCGAGGTCGAGCCGCAGTTCGTCGGGGTGGTCGGTGTCCTCACGGCGGACCGGCCAGGGGTGGAAGGTGACCGCGCCGAGGTTGGCGGCCCAGATCACGGCGGCGGGCTCGACCGGGCACATCTCGTCGGCCGAGCGGCCGGAGGGGAAGGTGATGTGCGCGGTGGGAATCCAGTCGGGGAGGTACTTCGGGACCCTCTTCTGGAAGAAGGACTCGCCGGTCACCCCGTCGGGGTAGCGCTCCAGGGTCGTCGGCCGGTCGCGCAGGGCCCGGGTGATGCCGTCGCCGACGGCGAGGTAGTAGCGGACCATGTCCAGCTTGGTGTAGCCCGGCTCCGGGAAGTAGACCTTGTCGGGGTTGGACACCCGGACGGTCCGCTCCCCCACTTCGAGTTCCACGGCGTCGGCTTTGGCCATGCCCGCAGCGTAGGCCGCGCCGAGCCGGGTCGCATACCGGACAATCGGCGCATGGATCTGCCCGTGATGCCCCCGGTGAAGCCGATGCTGGCGAAGTCCGTGAAGGAGATCCCGCCCGGGATGCAGTACGAGGCCAAATGGGACGGCTTCCGTGCGATCGTGCACCGGGACGGGGACGAGGTCGTCCTCGGCTCGCGTACCGGGAAGCCGCTGACCAGGTACTTTCCCGAGCTGGTGGAGCTGGTGAGGGAGCAGTTGCCCAAGCGCTGCGTGCTGGACGGGGAGATCGTGATCGCGCACGAGGGGCGGCTGGACTTCGACCGGCTGACCGAGCGCATCCACCCCGCCGACTCCCGGGTCCGGATGCTGGCCGAGCGCACCCCGGCGTCCTTCGTCGCCTTCGATGTGCTGGCCCTCGGTGACGAGTCCCTGCTCGACGTGCCGCAGCGGGCCCGGCGGCAGCGTCTGACACAGGTCCTGGCGGACGCCCGGCCGCCCCTGTACCTCGCGCCGGCCACCGAGGACGCGGCGCTGGCCGGGGAGTGGTTCGACCGCTACGAGGGGGCGGGGCTGGACGGGATCGTGGCGAAGCCGCTGGATCTGCCGTACCGGCCGGACGCCCGGCTGATGTACAAGATCAAGCACGAGCGGACGGCGGATGCGGTGGTCGCCGGGTACCGCTACCACAAGAGCGGCCCGGTCCTCGGTTCGCTGCTGCTGGGGCTGTACGACGACTCGGGGGTCCTCCAGCACGTCGGGGTGTGCGCCGCGTTCCCGATGCGGCGGCGGGAGGAACTGATCGGGGAGCTGGAGCCGCTGCGTCTGGAGGACGTGTCCGCGCACCCGTGGGGGCGCTGGGCGGAGGAGGCGGCGCACGAGTCCTCCCGGATGCCGGGGGCGCCGAGCCGCTGGTCGGGCAAGAAGGACCTGTCGTGGGTGCCGCTGCGGCCGGATCGGGTGCTGGAGGTGGCGTACGACCATATGGAGGGGGACCGGTTCCGGCACACCGCGCAGTTCCGCCGCTGGCGTCCGGACCGCGAGCCGGCGAGCTGCACCTACGCGCAGCTGGAGGAGCCGGTCGGGTACGACCTGGACGAGGTGCTGGCGCCGCCGGAGCGGTGAGCGGGGCCGGGGCGGCAACTCCCCCGGGGCACAAGGACGTTCGTGCGCGGAGGCAGCGTGGGCGCGGAGGCGGGACGCCGGTGACCGGGGTCACTCCGCGCGGGACCACGATCGATTGGGGTGCGCCGGTGGCGTTCGCATAAAGTGTGTCGGCGGTGCCGCCGGTGACGGGGGCCGCGCAGAACACACTCCCGCCACGGAACCCCGGCAGGCCGTCCGGTAGTCCTGGAGGGAGGGGGCCGACCGACCGACGGTCCCCGCCGCAGAAAGCAGAGAAGGACTACAGAGTGACCGCCTCCGATCTCGTCCCGGTCCCCATTCCCGACCGGGTCGCCGTGCTCATCGGCTCCTGCATGCCCCCGCACGTCCTGAACGCCGAGATCGAGGCCGAGTGCGCGGCACGCGAGGTCGGCCGGTTCCGGGGGCCGCTGTGCACCGAGGACCGGGCCGACCGCGAGTACGCGCTCTCCGCGCTGGCCCGCGCGAACAAGGTGCTCGCCGCCTGGAACCCGGGGCTGACCGTGCGCCCCGGCCGGGGCTGGTGAACCGGCGGCAGCCCGTTCAGCAGCGGTAGGGGAGGCCGTCCCCGCATCGGGGGGCGGCCTCTTCGCCTGCCTTCGCCTGCCTTCGCCTGCCTTCGCCCGCCCGGTGGGCCGGCTCAGTCGACGAAGGTGCCGTCCACGTACACCCACGCACCGTTCTCCCGGCCGAACTCGCTGCGTTCGTGCAGCTCACCGCGTTTGCCGTGGTGCCGGTAGCGGGCCCGGAAGGTGACCGTGCCATGGGTGTGGAAGGCGCTGCCGTCGGCCGTGTCGGTGATCTCCAGGCCCGTCCAGCGCATGCCCTCGTCCAGATCGAGATGGCGGGGCCGGGTCGAGGAGTGCCAGGTGCGCAGCAGATAGCCGGCGTCCTGGGCCACGAAGGCGCTGTAGCGGGAGCGCATCAGCAGCTCGGCGGTGGGCGCGGTCAGCCCGCCCGCGTGGAAGCGCCCGCAGCACTCTCCGTAGGGGGTGGAGAGACCGCAGGGGCAGGGCGACTCGGCGGTGAGGGCGGGGGGCTCGGTGCGCCCGGGGCGTCTGATGCGTGGTGCCATGGGTCCATCTTCCCGCGCCGGGCGCGCGCGATCACCACGTACGGTGGCGGGACGTACGGTGGCGGGCATGAAGCTCACGATTCTCGGCGGCGGCGGTTTCCGGGTCCCCCTGGTGTACGGGGCGCTGCCGGCGGACCGGGCCGAGGGCCGGATCACCGAGGTGGCCCTGCACGACGTGGACGCGGACCGGCTGACCGCGGTGACCCGGGTGCTGGCCGAGCAGGCCGCCGGGCGGCCCGGCGCCCCGCGGGTGACGGCGGGCCGGGACCTGGCGGAGGCGGTGCGCGGCGCGGACTTCGTGTTCTCCGCGATCCGGGTGGGCGGGCTGGCGGGGCGGGCGGCCGACGAGCGGATCGCGCTGGCGGAGGGCGTCCTCGGGCAGGAGACGGTCGGTGCGGGCGGGATCGCGTACGGGCTGCGGACGGTGCCGGTCGCCATGGAGATCGCCCGCACGGTCGCGGAACTGGCCCCGGACGCCTGGGTCATCAACTTCACCAACCCGGCCGGGCTGGTGACCGAGGCGATGAGCCGGGTGCTGGGCGACCGGGTGATCGGCATCTGCGACTCCCCCGTCGGGCTGGCGCGGCGGGTGGCCCGGGCGGCGGGCGCCGACCCGGCCACGGCCCGGGTCGACTACGCGGGGCTGAACCACCTCGGCTGGGTGCGCGCGGTCCACGCGGACGGGCGGGACCTTCTGCCGGGGCTGCTCGCGGACCCGGTCGCGCTGGAGTCCTTCGAGGAGGGCCGGCTCTTCGGCGCGGAGTGGCTGCGCACCCTGGGCGCGATCCCCAACGAGTATCTGCACTACTACTACTTCAACCGGGAGACGGTGGCCGCGTACCGGGCGGCCGACCGTACCCGCGGCGGCTTCCTCCTCGACCAGCAGGCCGGCTTCTACACCCGTGCGCTGCGCCCCGGGCCCGGTGCGCTGGACGCCTGGCGGGGCACCCTGGCCGAACGCGAGGCCACCTATATGGCCGCCAACCGGGCGGCCGCCGGTGCCGGTGAGCGGGCCGGGGAGGACCTGGAGTCCGGCGGCTACGAGAAGGTCGCCCTCGCCCTGATGCGCGCGGTGGCCCGGGACGAGCGCGCCACGCTGATCCTGGACGTCCGCAACCGGGGTGCCCTCCCCGGCCTGGACGCGGACGCGGTGGTCGAGCTGCCGTGCCTGGTCGACGCGAACGGCGCGCGCCCGCTCGCCGCGGACCCGCTGCCGGACCACGCGGCGGGGCTGGTGACGGCGGTGAAGGCGGTGGAGCGCGCGGTCCTGGAGGCGGCGGACGGCGGTTCGCTCTCCGCGGCGGTGAAGGCGTTCGCCCTGCATCCGCTGGTGGACTCGGTCGCCGTCGCCCGGCGGCTGGTGGACGCCTACCGGGCGGCGCATCCGGGGCTGGCGTATCTGACGGGCCGCTGAGCGCGCGCCCGGCCGAACGTGCGGGTGGCGGTGGCCCGTTCACGGAACGGACCACCGCCACCGGGGCGGAGAGCGCCAACGCCCTCCGCTTTACTATGCGTTGATCGTGCGCGTACACTGAGCACCGGCCACAGCGGTTCCTGTGACCACACCTGTCACATGCGTGACGCGGCCGTGCCCAGGCACCCCAGGGCATGGCGGACGTCCGTATGCCGCCCCAGGGGCCGGTGGTGGCGTGCTCCGTGATTCTGCTGCCCCCGCGGCAGCAGCTCAGCTCACCAGGAAGTCCGCCTTGCCGGACTTCGCGCCCTGGATGAACGCGGCGATCTCGTGGTGGGTGTAGATGAGCGCCGGCCCGTCCGGATCGGCGGACTGCCTGACGGCCACGCGCCCGTCGGCGAGCTTCATGGTCTCGACGCAGTTGCCGCCGTTCCCACCGCTCCAGGGTTTGTGCCAGCCGTCCTCGCCCAGCTCCGCGGCGGGCATTCCGTTGTATATATGGGTCATTCACCCCTCCTTGCGGAGATCGTCAAGGATCTCCTTCGTCCGTTGGGCCGTCGCGGCCTGCGCGGCCATGCGGTCCATCACCTCCAGGTGCGTGGCGACCTCGGGGCGCGCGTCCAGATAGACGGCGCCGGTCAGGTACTCGCTGTAGACCATGTCCGGGAGTTCGGGGACCGAGAACCGGAACAGCACGAACGGGCCGTAGGTGCCCGGGTGGTGCCCGCTGGCGAACTCCGCGATCTGGAGGGTGACATGGGGCAGCCGCATGCTGTCGAGCAGCCGCTCGGCCTGGGCCCGCATCACCCCGGGACCGCCCACCGGGCGGCGCAGGACGGTCTCGTCCATGATCACCCAGAGTCTGGGGGCGTCGGGGCGGGTGAGGAGGGCCTGGCGCTCCATCCGCAGGGCGACATGCCGCTCCACGTCGTCCGGGTCGGTGTGCCCGATGGCCCCGCCGTACATGATCGCCCGCGCGTAGTCCTCGGTCTGGAGCAGACCGGGGACGAACTGGGGTTCATACGCACGGATGAGGCTGGCGGCCCCCTCCAGACTGACGTACATGCTGAACCAGCCGGGCAGCACGTCGTGGAAGCGCTGCCACCAGCCGGGCTTGTTGGCCTCCTCGGCCAGCTCCACGAAGCCGCGGGCCTCGTCCTCCGCGATGCCGTAGGCACCGAGGAGCAGTTGGACGTAGGGGATCTTGAGCGCGACCTCGGCCGTCTCCATCCTGCGGATGGTGCCGGGTGCGACCCGCAGGATCCTCGCCGCCTCCTCGCGCTTCATGCCCGCGCGTTCACGCAGGTCCTGAAGGCGACGCCCGAGGACCACCTGACCCACCGTGGGGGCGGACCGGGGTTCGCTCACTGGATTCCTCCCCACACGCGCTCTGTTGCGAGCAGTGTGCCACGGCCGTGCAACGATGAATATGCCCACTCTGAATTTTTCAGAGTGGGCCTTGTCAAGGTGACTGGTGCAGCGGGAGACTTGTCGTGTGAACCGTGACGCGCTCACCACCCCCCTCCTGGACGCGAGTCCGGACCCCGACGCCTCCCGGTACGGCTTCGAGGTGCCCGCGCGCGTCGAATCCGTCTCCCGGGCCAGACGGCTGGTGAGCGACCGGCTCGGCCTGTGGCGCCTCGGCGGTGACACCCGCGACACGGCCCTTCTCGTCGTCTCCGAGCTGGTGACCAACGCGGTGGTGCACACCGGTGGCCATCTCGCCTCCGTCCAACTCCAGCTGAGCACGGCCCACTTGCGCGTGACCGTCCAGGACCAGGGCGCCGGTGCGAGCGGGCCGCGGGTCTGCCACGGCATCGAGGAGGAGCGCGGGCGCGGGCTGCTGCTCGTCGAGGCGGTCAGCAGCGCCTGGGGCACCTGCGACCGGGAGCACGGCGCGGGGCGCGCGGTCTGGGCCGAACTCCCGCTGGGCGCCACGGTTTCCGACCCCCTGGGCACGGGTGTGCTCGAAGCGGAATGGCCGTGCTGAAGCGCCTCGCCGCACTGCTCGCCCCCGGCCGCGACGGCCACCGCTCCGCCCACCCGCCCCACCCCTCGGTACAGCCCCTCGCGCAGCCCGCGCCCGTGCGCCGCTGCGAGCGGCGGGAGCCCCGCCTCACCCGGCTCGACCTCCCGAACACCCTGGTCGCCACCCTCGGTTGCGACGCCGTCGGCCTCCCCGCGCGCTACGGCATGCGCCTGCTGGGCCGGCTGCCGCGCGGCGGCTGCGTCTTCGCGGACAGCGACTGGTGGTGGTGGATCGTCCCCGCCGGATCCGACCTCGGCCTGCTGTGGCCGCTGCCCGCGCACTACGCGCCGGGCGCCCGGGTGCCGGCGATCGCCCCCCGGCTGATCCGCTCCCCCGAGGGCGACAGCCCCTACACCCCGCCGATCCCGCTCTATCTGATGACCTGCCAGCTGACCGGAATGCTGCCCCGCTGGCCGGTCGGCGTCTCCGGCCCGGTGCGCTGATCCGCGCACCGGGTCCGGTCCGACGGCGGCGATCGTTTCCGGACGGTGATCGTTTCTGGACGGTGATCCGTTCGGGCGGGACGGGCCGGGTACCGGCCGGATAGGCTTTCCGGCATGTCAGAAGCGAATGCGAGCCCCGAACGCGAGGGGCTCACGCCGCGCCAGGCGCGCCACGTCCGGATAGCCCTCTCGGCGGCCATCATGATCGCCGTCGGCGCGGTCCTGGTCCTCCGGCTCGGCAGCACCCACTCGGTGCTCACCCTCGGCTTCTACGGCATGGCCCTGATCCTCTCGGGCACCGCGCTGGTCCTCAGCCGGGCCGGCCGCACCCGCTGGGCGACCCTGGTCCTCGGCATCGGTGTGGCCGTGGCCGTGGTCGCGGAGTGGGCCGTCGCCGCGATGCGCTGACACCGCGACACACACGGACAGACACGGACAGACACGGACGCGCACGGGTGCACCGACGCACCGACGCACCGACGCACCGACGCCATGACACCCCGGGTCCGGTCCGACCTGAAAGGGCCTCGGCGGCGGCCCCGGACCGGACCCGGGGTCAGCCGCCGGAGACGGCCCTGAGGTGCGCCTTCCCATGGCGCACCCCCGGAGCGGCGCTCCGGTTCTCGCGGAGGACGAAGGTGATGCGGGTACAGCCGCTCCCCTGGAGGCGGGCCGGGGTCTCGTCCACGATCCGGCAGTCCGTGCGGCCCCAGCGGGGGTCCGGGTGGTACACCGGGCGCACGGCGCCGTCGTGGTGGATGCCGTCCGCGCCCACCGCGCTCACCCAGAGCGGGAGTCCGCAGCGGTAGGCGGCGTCCATGATCGGGTCGAGGGCGATGTCGTCGCGGACGGCCATCAGCCGTTCGTCGCCCTCCTCCTGGCCCTCGGCCTCCAGCGCGGCCGCCAGCTGGGCCATCAGCGGCAGGCACCAGCTCGTCTCGTGCTCGGCGAGCACCACCGGGGCGTCGGGGTGGAAGAGCACGAAGCGGAGGAAGTTCTGCTGGGGCATGGCCGAGGGGTGGGGGCCGACGCCGCGGAAGAGGTGGTCGTAGGCCGGGTTCGCGTGCAGGACGTCCCAGCGGCGGTCGAACAGCACCGAGGGCAGCGGTACCGCGTCCATCAGGGCCGCGTAATCCCGTAGGTAGGCGCGCGTAGCAGGGTCGGCGTGAGTGGCCGGGCCGGCGGGTGCCTGGGGCAACGCCGGCCCCTCGGGGGCGGCCGCCGGGGCGGGCCGTGCCGGGTGCGCGGGAGTGCGCGGGGGGACCGGGCCGGAGGGCCGCACGGGCACGGGCCGGCGGGCCGGGGCGGACGGCGGGATCGGACCGGAGGGCCGCAGCGGGGCGTTCCACGAGGCGGTGGAGCGCTCGCCGGAGAGCCGGCGCAGCCGCTTGCCACGGGCGACGGCACGCGCGGCACCGACCAGGCCCAGGGGCCCCTGAGCCCCTGTGACATCGACGCCGGCCTCGTTCGCCATCGAGAACGCCACCTTTCCGAGCTTCTCGAAGTCCTGCCAAGTCCCGCTCTGGCAGCCCCCTTTGGATCATCCTTGTTCCACCGTGATCCTGCTACCGCTCGGACGGTGGTGTCAACTATCGTGGCATTCGGCCGCGATGAGCGTCACGTTCACGCCACAACTGTGGCAGGGCCTGGCTGCATTCGCTCGAAACGGTTAATCTCCCGGCAGCCCGTTGAGTGCGGGGCAGCCCCGCATGATCTAGGAGACCCACTGGTGACGGACGGCTTCTCGGTTCCGGCTCCGACATCGGGCGGCCAGCTCGCCGCCACCGTCGCCCGGATCGCCGACCTCGCGGACAAGCTCGGAATCAGCCACGTCGCGGTCTTCGACGTGGATCTGCTCTCCGAGGCCTCGGGCGTACCCGCGGACGTGGTCCGCGAGCTGCTCGACGGCAGGCAGGCGGGCGAGCCCGACCTCCAGGCGCGCTTCCTCCAGCGGTTCGACCTGCTGCGCAGGACCCGGCTCAAGCCCAACGGCCGGCGCTACACCCAGCAGGAGATAGCCGACGGAGCGGGCATGTCGCGCCAGCAGGCGGGTGCGCTGATCAACGGCGACCGCCGCCCCACGATGGAGCACTGCGCGGCGATCCAGCGCTTCTTCCAGGTCCACGCGGGCTTCCTCACGGCCGACGACGCGGACGCCCTCGACGGGGCCCTGCGCCGTACCGAGCAGGGGCTGCTTCAGGACTTCGCCGGGGAAAGCGACCCGTTGGAGCGCCTGTTGCAGGACCATGGGGTACGCGGCATCGCCTGGCGGGCAGCCCAACTGCCCACGGACAAGCACCGGGACAAGGTCACCGAGTGGCTGGACCTGCTCCTGGAGAGCACCAAGCCGACCGACGGCTGACATCCGGACAGGCGGGATTCCGACGCGTCCCGACAGGCACGCGCGGGGAGAGGAGTGCGGTGAGCATCGGCAAGGACATGCGCCGGCTGTGCGGCGAACTGGTCGCCGGGATCGACCTCCCCGCGCCCGCCGAGCCCGCCGACCTGTACCAGGCGCTGTGCGACGGCATGAGCCGCCGCCGCGGCCGCCCCGTGCGCTACCGGATGGCGTCCTTCCCCCCGGGCACGGCCAGCGGGCTGTGGCTGGACATGGCCGAACAGGACCTCGTCGTCATCGAGGAACGCACGGCCCCCTACCACCAGCTGGTCATTCTCGGCCATGAGCTGTGGCACATGAAGGCGGGCCACTGCGGCCACCATGTCGAGGGGGCCGCGGTCGCCGCCCGGCTGCTGTCGGACGAGGCCGACCTCCAGGAAACAGTGCTCAAGGTCGCGGCCCGCTCGCGTTCGGACGCGGCCGAGGAGCGCGAGGCGGAGAGCTTCGGTCTGCTGCTCGGCAGCAAGTGCCGGGCCTGGCTCGCCGGTTCGACCGGGCGCGGCCCCGTCCGGCGGGACGGCCTGGCCGGCCGTATCGGCGCGTCGCTGGGATACCGCGGGCCACAGGGCTGATGCGTGGACGGTTCCGACTACTACATACCGGCCGCCGCCCTCGCCGTCGCACTGGCGTTCAAGCTGCCGGGTATGGTGCGCGACTGGCGTGACCCGCTGCTGCGCTCGGTCTGCGCGCTGCTGGTGCTGGGCGCCTGCACCTTCTTCTTCGCCGCGCCGCCGACCATCGGCGAGGTCAACCGGATCACGGGCGTCCCCAACATCTCGGCCCCGCTGGTCTACTGCATCCTCTCCGCGTTCAGCGCCTCCTGTCTGATCCTGCTGGTCAACTGGCGCGGTGGGCCGCCCGAGGAGACCCGCCGGGAGTCCCTGCGCTGGATCGCCGGCTACAGCGCGGTCGTGGTCGCCCTGATCGCGCTGTTCCTGCTCGGCGACGCCCCGGTGGAGCGGCTGCGGGACCTGGACACCTACTACGCGAACACGCCGTACATGCGCGAGATGATCGTGCTGTACCTGATCGCGCACAGCGTGGCCGCGGTCGCCATGACCGTGCTCTGCTGGAGCTGGTCGACCCGGGTGCACGGCTGGCTGCGCGGCGGGCTGACCGTCATCGTCTGCGGCTCCCTCTTCAACCTCGCCTACGGCGTGACCAAGTTCGCCGCCGTGTTCGCCCGCTGGGCCGGGGTCGACTGGGACGGGCTCAGCAGCGTCCTCGCCCCGCCCCTGGCCTCGGTCGGGGCCCTGCTCAGCGCCATCGGCTTCATCCTCCCGCTGGTGGGCCAGCGCCTCTCCGACCAGTGGCACGCCTGGCGGACGTACCGGCGGCTCGGCCCGCTCTGGCGGGAACTGCGCGCCGCCGCGCCCCCCGGCACCCCCACGGTCCGCATCTCCTTCTTCTCCCCCGTCGAACTGCGCGTCACCCAGCGCGAGTCGGACATCCACGACCGGCTGCTGCAACTCGACCCGTACTTCGACCGCGAGCTGCGCGCCACCGTGTACGAGGAGTCCCTCGCCGCGGGCGCCGACGGCCACCAGGCACGGGCGGCCGGCGACGCGGCGATGGTCGCGGGCGCGCTGCGGGCCCGCGCGGCCGACCCCGACGGGGAGATCATCAGCTCGGCGCAGACATACACGACCGAGGCAGCCGAGGGGCCGCGCGACCTGGTGCGCATCTCCCTCGCGCTGCGACAGTCCCCCGTCGTCGCGGCGGCGCGCACGCGTGCCGTCAGGTCGGAGAGCGGCACCCCATGAACGATCCCGTGAGCGGTCCTGTGAGTGATCCTGTGAGAACCGGTCGGAGCGCCCCGCGCTCCGCCGTGGTCATCGGCGGCGGCCTGGCCGGCATGCTGGCCGCCGCCGTCCTCGCCCGGTACGCCGGCGAGGTGACCGTCGTCGACCGCGACGTCCTGCCCGACGGGCCGCGCGCCCGCCGCAGCCTCCCCCAGGCACACCACGCCCATCTGCTGTGGAGCGGCGGCGCGCGGGCGATCGAGTCCCTGCTGCCGGGCACCACGGACCGCTGGCTCGCCGCGGGCGCGCGGCGCATACCGCTGCCGACCGGCCTGGTCTCGATGTCGGCCCTCGGCTGGTTCCGGCGCTGGCCGGAGATGCAGTTCCTGATCGCGTGCAGCCGGGACCTGCTGGACTGGGTGGTCCGCGAGCAGGTCCTCGCCCTGCCGAACGTCCGGCTCCTTGAGCGCACCGAACTCCTCGGCCTCGACGGCGACGCGGACCGGGTCCACGGGGTGCGGGTGCGCTGCGCCGAGCACGGTGAACGCCCTCTGGCGGCGGACCTGGTGGTGGACGCGAGCGGGCGCGGCTCCCGGGCGCCGGAGTGGCTGCGCGCCCTCGGGCTCGGCACGGTGGACGAGGAGGAGGTCGACTCGGGCCTCGCCTACGCCAGCCGGATCTTCCGCGCGCCCAAGGGCGCCGAGGACTTCCCCGTGGTGAACGTGCAGGCGGACGCGCGCGAGCCGCGACCGGGCCGGACGGCGACCATCGTGCCCCTGGAGGGCGGCCGCTGGCTGGTGACCCTCTCCGGCACCCGCGGCGGGGAGCCGACCGGCGCGGCCGAGGAGTTCGAGGACTTCGCCCGCTCGGTGCGGCACCCGGTCGTCGGCGAGCTGATCTCCCTGCGGGAGCCGCTGACCGAGGTCGTGGTCAACCGGAGCACGGTCAACCGCCGGCGCTTCTTCGAGAAGGCGGACCGCTGGCCGGAGGGCTTCGTCGCGATCGGCGACGCGGTCGCCACCTACAACCCCGTGTACGGGCACGGCATGTCGGTGGCCGCGCAGGGGGTCGTCGCGCTGCGCACGGAGCTGGAGCGCCACGGGATCGGCGCTCCGGGGCTCGCCCGGCGGGTGCAGCGGGCCGTCGCCCGCCCGGTCTCCATGGCGTGGGACCTGGCCACCGGGCAGGACATCCTCTACCCGGAGGCCAAGGGGAAGAGGCCCGGACGGGGTTCGGAGCTGCTGCGCCGCTATGTGGACCGGCTGATGCTGACGGCGACCGGCCGGCCGATCGTGATGAAGGCGCTCTTCGACGTGATGACCCTCTCCGCCCCCCTCACCTCCCTGGCCCGGCCGGAGATCGCGCTGGCCGTACTGCGCGGCCCCCAGCAGGCGCAGCTGCCCGGCCCGCCGCTGACCGACGGGGAGTGGCGGATCGCCAAGGAACCGGCGTCCTGGGAACCGCCGGCGGACGCCGCCCCCGACCGCCCGGAGGACGCGGCGGATCGACCGGCGGGGCTGGCGGACTTGGGGGACACGGCGGACCTCGGGGACACGGCGGATCGACCGGTGGGGTCGGCGGACCTGGGGGACACGGCGGACCTCGGGGACGCCGCCGCCCGGGAGACGGACCCGGCCGGCGCGTAGGAGGTGTCCGGCGGATCGGGGCCGGACAGGACGCGGCGTCCGGGACGGCACGGCATAGGCTCGGGACCACGATGAACGGGAACGACACAGGCGGCGGGCGCGGGGCCCTGCCGCCGCTGGAACCGAAGGCGGACCGCGAGACGGTGCGACGGCACAACCTGAGCCTGGTACTGCGCACGGTCCGCGACGCGGGCGAGGTGACCCGGGCCGGGGTCTCGGCCCGGGTGGGGCTCACCCGCGCCGCCGTCTCCTCGCTGGTCGAACAGCTGCTGGAGAGCGGCTTCCTGACCGAGTCCGGCAAGACCTTCAGCGGCCAGGCCGGCCGGCCGGGCACCGTACTGAAGGTCGCCCGGACCGGGGTCGCCGGGCTGGGCGTGGAGATCAACGTCGACTATGTCTCGGTGTGCGTGGTGGACCTCGCGGGCACCGACCGGGTCCGACTGGTCGAGCACCTCGACAACCGCGGGACCGACCCGGCGCTGGTCTTCGCCCGCGCCGCCCGGACGGCCGCGCGGGCCCTCGCCTCGGCCGCCGAGCAGGAGCTGACCCCGGTCGGGGCGGCGCTGGCGCTGCCCGGCCTGGTCGCCTCCGGCACGGTGCGCCAGGCGCCCAACCTGGGCTGGACGGCGGTCGAGGCGGAGACCCCGTTCGCCGACGCCCTCGCCGCGCTCCGCCCGGACCGGGTGCCGCTGCGGGTCCGCTCGGAGAACGAGGCGAACCTCGCGGCCCTGGCCGAGCTGTGGTTCGGCGGCCTGGGCGCGGCCCGCACCTTCCTGTACCTCACGGGCGAGATCGGCGTGGGCGGCGCGCTGGTCCTCGGCGGTGAACTGCTGCGCGGCGCCAACGGGTTCGCGGGCGAGATCGGCCATGTGACCGTCTCCGACGACGGGCCCCTGTGCCGCTGCGGCTCGCGCGGCTGCCTGGAGCAGTACGCGGGGCAGTCCGCGCTGCTGCGCGCGGCCGGGGTCGACGAGCGGTCCGGGGCGAGCGGTGTCGCCGAGCTGGAGCACCGGGCCGCGGCGGCCGACTCCCGGGCGGTGGCGGCCCTCACCGACGCGGGGCGGGCGCTCGGCCGGGTGCTGGCGGGCGCGGTGAACCTCTTCGACCCGGACGCGGTCGTCCTCGGCGGCATCTACCGCCCGCTGCTGCCGTGGCTGGCGCCCCCGGTGGGCGAGGAGCTGACGACCCGGGTGGTCTCGGGCCTGTGGTCCGCGGACGGGGAGCGCCTGCGCCCGTCCTCCTTGGCGGCGGACGCGGTCCGGGGCGCGGCGGCCCTGGTCCTCCAGGACGTCCTGGAGGACCCGGTCGCGTACGCGCGGCCGCCGGCCGCCGGTGCGGCCGGGGTCTGACACGGGGGCCCGGACCGGGGTTGGGTCCCGGGCCGGGCGGGGTCCGGGCAGGTCCGGGGGCGGCGGGGGTTTGACGCGCGGCCCGGGCCAGGGTCGGGGCGGCGAGTCCCGTCCCGGCGGGGTCCGGGCCGGGCGGAGGGGCCGGGCGGAGGGGCCGGGCGGAGGGGCCGGGCGGACGCGAGCCGGTGCGGACCGAGCGGATACAGGTCGCGCCCCGGCCGACGCGCCGGGCCGGGCCAGGCGAGTCGGGGTCACTCGTCCCGGCCCGCGCCGCCGAGCGGACGCCGGTCCGGTACGGGGGGCGGCCGGCGCTGGTCGGGCGGACTCAAGCCGGTACCGGGTCCGGTGCGGACGGAGCGGACGCGAGTCGCGCCCCGGCCGGGGTTCCGGGGCGACCCGGTCCGCCGCGGGTCCCGGGCCGGACGTGGGCCGGTGCGGACGGGTCCGTACCGGCCGGCAGCCGAGGTCCGGGACCCGGTTCCGGTCCCGTCGGGCGAGGACACGGCGCGTGGCCCGGGCCAGGGTCGGGGCGGCGGGTCCCGTGGGGCGGGCGAGCACGCGGCGCATGGCCCCGGGCGGGCCGGGCACGTGGCACGGGCCCGGAGGGGGTGGCCCGGAACGGGCGGGCCCGGTCCGGCGCGCAGCCAAGGCCGGGGCGGGCCCGGTCAGGCGCGGGTGCCGAGGAGGTGGTCCAGGGCGAGCTGGTCCAGCCGTTCGAAGGCCATGCCGCGCGCGGCCGCCGCGTCCGCGTCGAAGTCCTCGAACGCGCCCCGGTCCGCGAGGAGTCCGGAGAGCCCGTCCTCGGCGGTGGGCCGCGCCAGCTCGTCGAGGCGGGCCGCACGCAGCGCCTCGGTCACCTCCGGGTCGGCCCGGAAGGCGGCGGCGCGCTCCCTGAGGATCAGGTAGTTGCGCATACAGCCCGCCGCGGACTCCCACACCCCCGGCGCGTCCTCGGTGCGCGGCGGCTTGAAGTCGAAGTGGCGCGGCCCCGCGTACCCCGCCGTCTCCAGCAGGTCGACCAGCCAGAACGCGGACCGCAGATCCCCCGCGCCGAAGCGCAGGTCCTGGTCGTACTTGATGCCGTTCTGGCCGTTGAGGTCGATGTGGAAGAGCTTGCCGGCCCACAGCGCCTGGGCGATGGAGTGCGGGAAGTTGAGGCCCGCCATCTGCTCGTGGCCGACCTCCGGGTTCACCCCGTACAGCTCGGGCCGCTCCAGGCGCTCGATGAAGGCGAGGGCGTGGCCGACGGTGGGCAGCAGGATGTCGCCGCGCGGCTCGTTGGGCTTGGGCTCGATGGCGAAGCGGAGCTCGTAGCCCTGCTCGGTGACGTACTCGCCGAGCAGGTCGAACGCCTCCTTCATCCGGTCCAGGGCGAGGCGCACGTCCTTCGCGGCGCCCGACTCGGCGCCCTCCCGGCCGCCCCAGGCGACATACGTCCGCGCGCCCAGTTCGGCGGCGAGGTCGATGTTGCGGAGGGTCTTGCGGAGCGCGTAACGGCGCACATCACGGTCGTTCGCGGTGAAGCCGCCGTCCTTGAAGACAGGGTGGGTGAAGAGGTTGGTGGTCGCCATCGGCACCACGAGCCCGGTCTCGTCGAGGGCCCGCCGGAAGCGCTTGACGTGGGCGTCGCGTGCGGCCTCGTCCGCGCCGAAGGGGATCAGGTCGTCGTCGTGGAAGGTGACGCCGTACGCGCCCAGCCCGGCGAGGTGGCGGACCGACTCGGCCGGGTCCAGCGGGGGCCGGGTCGCGTCGCCGAAGGGGTCCCGCCCCTGCCAGCCGACGGTCCACAGACCGAAGCTGAACTTGTCGTCGGGGGTGGGGGTGAAGCGTTCCGTCATGACCGTGTCCGCCCTTGGCTCGGGTTTTGTTTGCTGACATTACTAATGATGCATGCCGGGGGCATCGGACAGAAGAGGTCCGGAGCCTGTTCTCGCCGGTGGCCGTGGCGTAATTTGTTCTCGATCCGGCCAAATATCGGCCCGCGGGACGGGCCGTGCCCCAGGAGCGAAAGGCGGAGCCATGCCGACGAACCCGGTCGTCATCGGGGTGGACAGTTCGACGCAGTCCACGAAGGCGGCGTTCACGGACGCCGTCACGGGCCGTCCGCTCGCCGTGGGCCGCGCCCCGCACCGGGTCTCCGGCGAGGGCGGGGCGCGCGAGAGCGACCCCGAGACCTGGTGGGCGGCCCTGCGGGAGGCCGTCGCCGGGGGGCTGCGGGAACTGGCCGCGTCGGGCGCGGGCCCGTCGGACGTCATCGGGATCGCGGTCGCCGGCCAGCAGCACGGTCTGGTCGTCCTGGACGGCAAGGGCGTCCCGCTGCGGCCCGCGCTGCTGTGGAACGACACCCGCTCCGCGCCGCAGGCCGCCGCCCTCACCGAGGCACTGGGCGGCCCGGACGCGTGGACGGCACGGACGGGGTCGGTGCCGGTCGCCTCCATGACCGCGGCCAAGTGGCAGTGGCTGCGGGAGAACGACCCGGCCGCGGCCGAGGCGGCGGCCGCCGTACGGCTCCCGCACGACTTCCTCACCGAACGTCTCGCGGGGGTGGCCGCCACGGACCCCGGGGACGCGTCCGGGACCTGCTGGTACTCGACGGCCGAGGGCGCCTGGGACGGCGGACTCCTCGATCTCACCGGCCTGGACGCGCGGCTGCTGCCGACCGTGGCGGAGACCGGCGGCACCCGGGTCGGCACCCTCACCCCGGCCGCGGCGGCCGAGCTGGGGTTGCCGGACGGGGTGGCCGTGGCGGCGGGCACGGGGGACAACATGGCCGCGGCGGTGGGGCTGGGGCTCGGCGGGGCGGGTCTGCTGAACCATCCGGCGCTCAGCCTCGGCACCTCGGGGACGGTCTTCGCGGCGACCCGCACCCGGCCCGCGTCGCCCGCGCTGGCGGGGTTCGCGGCGGCCGACGGCACCTACCTCCCGCTGGCCTGCACCCTCAACTGCACGCAGGCCGTGGACAAGGTCGCCGCGCTGCTGGGCCTGGACCGGGAGGCGGCCGAGGCGGGCGGCGAGCTGGTGGTCCTGCCGTACCTGGACGGCGAGCGCACCCCGGACCTGCCGGGCGCCGCCGGCCTGCTCACGGGCCTGCGGCACACCACGACCCGCCAGCAGATCCTGGGCGCGGCGTACGAGGGCGCGGTGGTGACGGTGCTGCGCGTGCTCGACGAGGTGCTGCGCGCCTGCGGCGAGGACCCGGCCGGCACGGACACGGCCGGTCGGCCGCTGCGGCTGGTGGGCGGGGGCGCGCGGGGCCGCCACTGGGTGGAGACGGTCCGCCGCCTCTCGGGCCGCCCGCTGATCCTCCCGTCGACCACGGAACTCGTCGCCCTGGGCGCGGCGGCGCTGGCGGCCTCGGCGGCGACGGGCGAGGACGCGGTGGGGCTGGCGGCGGGCTGGGGCGACAGCGGCCACGGGGGTCCGGGCGGCGCCACGGAACTGCCCGCCGTCCCGAGGGACACGGCGGCCTGGGACCGGATCTCGTCGGTCCTGGACCGGGCGACGGGGACGCTGCTGGGGTGAGACGAGCGGGTCGTGCGCCGGGCCCGGCGGGGGGCGCGGCCGGCGAGTCGGCGGGGGCGGAACGGGCCCGGGCCGAGCGTGTGCCGTCGGCAGCGGACTCGCGTCGGGGACGGGAGCGCAAAGCGCGGGCAGGGGCCGCGACCGGTGCGCGGCGCGGGCGGCCGTGCGCGTCAGGCGCGGGGCCCAGCGGGGGCGGGGCTGCGTATGCGGGCGGGGGCGAGGCGCGGGGCCCGGCGGGGGTTCCACCGCCGCCGGCCGGGCCCATGCCCTCGTGATCGGACGGGTGCGCCACCCGGTCGGTCACGAGGGTGCGCGGTCGGTCCTCCGCCCCGCCCCGGCGCCGGTCACGCGCGAGTGCCGCACGGCTCACCCCGTGCGGCGCGCCGCACGCACCGGCACCGGTCGGGGCGGAGGCTTTCGGTCCGCGCCCGGCTGCCGAGGCAGGGCGCGCACGCGGCGGCCCGACGGTCCCGAGCGGGGCGTCCGCCGGGCCGCCGCCGGGCGGCGGGGTCCGGCACGGGTCGCGGCCGGGGCCGCGTCACTCCGTGCCGAGGGGGCCGGGCGGGCTGTCACGTGATCGGGCCGCACGCGCGGGCCCCGGCGGGACCGGAGCCGCGGGGGCCGTTGTCACGGGCGCATTCCCAGGTCCAGATCCATGTCCATGTCCCGGTCGAGCTCCTCAAGCTCCAGCTCCGCCTCCACGTCGACGTCCACCAGGCCCTCGAACTCGTCGGGGGAGAGGTCGTCGTCCGTCTCCAGCGTCTCCGCCATCTCCAGATCCAGGTCGGGATCGAGGGCGGGGTCGAGCCCCAGGTCCGGATCGACCGGGCCGTCACCCTCGGGGTCGTCCGCGACCGCCGTCGCGGAGGAGTACCCGGAGCGGGACGCGCCCTCGGGCCGGCCGGGGCGGATCGGGATCTCGGCGAGGACCACGCTGCCCGTGTCGGTGCGGTGCGCGACTGTGCGGTGCGCGTACGCGTCGACCAGGCGGAGGCCCCTGCCGCAGGGCACATTGGCGTCCAGGGGCTCCTGGCGCCGGTCCAGACGGTCCTTCCAGCAGCCGCCGTCCATGACCTCGACCGTCACGGAGTCCTCCCGGACGGTGATCACGGTGGAGACCCAGGGGCTGCCGCTGTGCATGACCACGTTCGTCACCAGTTCGGTGACGATCACCGACAACGCCTCGTCCAGGTGGTCGGACAGTCGCCACCGGCGCGCGACCGCCCGGGCGAGGCGCCGTAGTTGCCGCGCGGCCTCCGGCGAGGCGGGCATCGCGCAGTGGGCCAGGCCCCGGAGACCCGAGGCTGGACCCGCCCGTTGCCGGGCCGGGTCCGAGGCACGTTCTATGGCAATCACTTGGGCTCCTGTTCGGTCGGGCGTCGTCGCCTCGACCAAGGTCCAGCGGCCGGGAGGCGGGGTACGTCTCACCGAGGGCCTGTTCTGTGGATCCTGCCGGGCTCGCGTGCCCTGGCACGCGAGCTCGCCGCGTTGTCGTCGGTCGCCTACGCTCCGCGTGGACTCCCTCCTCCGCCTTGCGATCACACGCGCCAGACCCCGCTCACTGATCCGGCCCGACCCACAGAACAGGCCCGGCCGTCGACAGCCATGCAGATCTTCTGCGGCAGCTCAACATTGCTGTCCGCGCCGTATCCCTTCAATCAGGGACACTGAAACCCGTATACGTAAAGAATCGAAATGCCCCGGAACCTCCCAGGAGAGTGATTCGGTGGACACGGTGAGTGATGCCGAAGGAGACCGCTGGCTGTCCCAGGTGCTCGCGCGGGACGCCCCCGGCGCCGACGACGCGGACGACGCGTACCGCGCCGACGAGGCCGCGCTGCTGCTCGTCGAGGGCGCGGCCGGCACGGGACGGTCGCGGCTGGCGCGACGGCTGCTGGCGGCGGCCGAGGCGGGGGGCGCGCGGACGGTGACGGTGACGTGCACGCCGTTCGGCGCGTCGGTCACCGCAGGGCCCGGGCCCGGCCCGCGGGCCCTGCCGACCGGGCGCGCGCCGCAGGGGGGCGGGGCGGCGGCCGGGGGCCGCCCACCGGCGCCCGGGGGCGGCGCTTCCGCCCGGGCCGGCTCCGGGGCCCGTTCCGTACCGGCCGCGGCAGGTACGGGCGACGGTCAGGGCGTCCGCGCCACGGTGCCGGACCGGGGTGCCGGTGGGGCCGGAGCCCCGCCGTCCGCAGCCACCGGTACGGGCCAGGCGCCCGGCGCGGGGGGACGCGAGACCCGGACCGCCGGCGGCGCGTCCGCTCCGCCCTCGGCCGGGGGCACCGCCACCGGCGCGCCCCCGCCCGCCGACCGGCCGGACACCCGGGCCGCTCCCGGCGCTCCCCCGGCGGGCTCCCCCGGCCACTCCGACACCGGACCCGCCCCCGGAACCCCTGGCCCCCGGCCCACCACCGGGACCACCCCCTCCCCTGCCGCCCGGCCCGCCCCCGGCACCGCCGCGACCCTGCCCGCCGGGCGGCCCGACACCCGGCCCGTCCCCGCCGAGGACCGGGCCGACGCCCCCGCCGGGGCCCATGAACCCGCCGCACCCCCCGCGCTCGCCGCGGACACCCCGCCCCCGCTCACCGGTGCCGCCCTGCGCGAGGCCCTTGCCGTGCGGCTCGCGGCCGCCCGGGAGGGCCGGGGCGGGGGCGGGACGGACGCCGCGCTCCTCGTCGTCGAGGACGTGCACCTCGCCGACCGCGCCGCGCTGGACCTGCTGCGCCGGCTGCTCGCCGACCCGCCCGCCCGGCTCGCCGTCGTCCTGACCTACCGTCCCGAGGAACTCCGCGAGCCCGGGCTCGCCCTGGGCAGGGGGGCCGCCCTGCCCGCCGGGCTAGCGGTACGGCGACTGCGGCTCGCGCCGTTCGACGCCGGGCAGGTGCGGGCCCTCGTCGAGGAGGAGCTGGGCCCCGACTGCGGCCCGGCCGACCTCTTCACCCGCATCGCCCACGGCTCGGGCGGCGTCCCGCAGATCGTCGTCGATCTGGTGCGGCTGCTGCGGGAGACCGGCGAGCCCCGGGAGCGGTACACGGCCCGGGACCTGGAGGCGGTCGGCGTGCCGCCGCGTCTGGCGCAGCTGGCCCTCGCCCGCACCGCCGCCCTGTCCGCGCAGGTCCGCCCGGTCGCGTGGGCGGCGGCGGTGCTGGGCGAGCCCGTGGAGGCCGAGGAGCTGACGGCGGTCGCCGGGCTGAGCGGCGAGTCCGGCACCCGGGCCCTGGTGTCGGCGCTGCGCACGGGCGTGCTGACGGAGGACGCGTCCGGCCGGTACGGGTTCTTCGTACCGCTGGCCGCGACGGCGGTGTACGACGAGGTGCCCGGACCGGTGCGACGGCAGCTGCACCGCAGTGCCGCGCACGTCCTCGGGCACCGGCGTCCGGTGCCGTGGCCCGCCCTCGCCCGGCACCGGCGGCACGGCGGCGAGGTGCGCGGCTGGCTCCACGCGGTGGAGCAGGCCGCCCAGGAGAGCGCCGCGGCGGGCGATCACCAGGCGGCGGTCGATCTGCTGGAGCAGACCCTGTCCCGGCCGACCGTCCCGCTGAGCGCCCGGGCCCGGCTCGCGCCGCTGCTGGCGCACAGCGCGGTGCTCGGGCTGCGCTCGGAGCAGACGGTGACCGTGCTGCGGCAGATCCTCGACGAGCAGTCCCTGCCCGCCGCCGTGCGCGGCCAGATCCGGCTGGACCTCGGGCTGCTGCTCTGCAACCAGGCCGTGGCCGGGGTGCAGGGCTGGCTGGAGCTCCAGCGGGCCGTGGAGGAACTCCAGGAGAAGCCGGTGATGGCCGCGCGGGCCATGGCGGCGCTCGCCATGCCGCTGCTGTCGACCGTGCCGCTGGAGCGCAACCTCCACTGGCTGGAGCGAGCGGAGAAGGCGGGCGCGGACAGCGGCGACGAGGAGGCGCGCACGGCCGTGGCCGCCAACCGGGTCGGCACGCTGATGTACGTGGGCGATCCGGCGGCCTGGCAGGCGCTGGAGGCCCTGCCGCGGGACACCACCGACCCGACGTACCAGCAGCATGTGGCCCGTGGGCTGTGCAACGCGGCGGACGGCGCGCTGTGGCTGGGCGAGCTGGGCCCCGCCCGTGAACTCCTCGCCGAGGGGCTTGAGTTGGCGACCCGCAGCGGTGCCGCCTATGTGGAGGAGGGCGCGCGCGGCACGCGCCTGCTGCTGGACTGGGCCGAGGGCGAATGGGCCGATCTGCCGTCCCGGGCACGGGCGTTCACCGCCGAAGCGGAGACCATGCCGGGCATGGCGGTGGACGGCCGGATCGTCCTCGGCATGCTCGCCCTCTCCAAGGGCGAGTGGCAGCAGGCGACGGCCTGGCTCACGGGCGAGGGCCCGCGCGACGCGAACGGCTCCGCGGTGCCCCATCTGGCCGCCGCCTCCGGCGCGTTGATCCGGATGGCCCTGGTCCGCGACGACGTCGAGTCCGCCGTGGGCGAGGCGTCCGGCGCCTGGGACCGGGTGCGGGACAAGGGCGTATGGGTGTGGGCTGCGGAACTCGCGCCGTGGGCCGTGGAGGCGACCCTGCGCGCGGGCCGGCACGCCACGGCGCGGAACATGATCGGCGAGTACGCGGCCGGGCTGGAGGGCCGCCAGGCCCCGGCCTCCGACGCGGCGCTGCTGTGGTGCCGGGCCCTGCTCGCCGAGGCGGAGGGCGAGCACACGCGGGCGGCCGAGCTGTTCCGGAAGTCGGCCCTCGTCTACGCGGGGCTGCCGCGCCCGTACGCGGTCGTCCTGGCCACGGAGGGCGCGGCCCGGTGCCTGCTCGCCGCGGGCGGGGACACCGGGACGGCGGTGGCCGAACTGACCTCCTGCGTCGAGCGGTTGACCGAACTGGGCGCGGTCTGGGACGCGGCCCGGGTGCGGGCCCTGCTGCGCGCGCATCAGCCGGCCGCCGAGGGCCACCGCCCGCGCGGGCGCCCCAGTTACGGGGACCGGCTGTCGCCGCGCGAGCAGGAGGTGGCGGACCTGGCGGCGACCGGCCTCACCAACAAGGAGATCGCCGCCACGCTGCATCTCTCGCCGCGCACGGTGGAGCAGCATGTCGCCCGGGCGCGGCGCAAGCTGGAGTCGCAGTCCGGGCAGACGCTGCCGCGCGGGCGGGGCAGGCGGTAGGCACCGAAGTCCCCTGCGCGGCGGCCGGGTTGGGCCCCTTGGGCGGGCCCGGGTTTGTTTGCGTATCCGTAAACGCGGACCACGGATAGGCAGGCGTGGCCCCGGGCCCCTACCGTCCTGCCGGTGCCCGGGGTTCCGGCCCCGGCGGCCGCCGTGTCGGACCCCCCACACCGACGGCGACACGGCCGCCCTCCGCCACTCCGGCGGCGCGGTGGTACGGCCGCGGGGGGCCGGTCTCCGGGCACGCGCCGAGGCACCCGGCGGGCGCTCCCCCGCCCGCCGGGGCGCGGGCCCCGAGTTCTCCCGCGCGGGCAGCCCCGTGGATCGTGCGGCCCGGTGCGCTGATAGGTTCATCGGCCATGCGATCACGCGAGTACGACCTGGACTTCCGCGACCGGGCCACCCGCAGACGCTCCTGGGGTGCCGGTCTGCTCGCCCTGGCGGGCCTGCTGTGGGTGTGGTGCGCCGTCCTGCTGCTCACGCCGTACCAGGCCGAGGAGCCGGGGGACGACGATCCGGTGTCCTGCGAGTCGCGGCTGCTGACGGACGGCGGTACGGCCAACCAGGGCGTGCGGAGCGGCACCTACTGCGCGGCCGAACGCGACTGGCCGGAGGCCCTGTTCGTGCTCGGGTTGTCGTTCCCGGTGGCGCTCGCCGGCACGGGCCTGTTCACGGCCGGGACGGTGGCCCGCCAGATGAGCGCCCACGCCGAGGCGATGCGCGAACTGGACACCCTGGCCGACCGTTCCTGAGCCCCCTGCCGCCGCCGGTGCCGGGTCTGGGCCGTCAGCCACCCAGCAGCACCACGCCCCCGTACGACAGCCCGGCCACGACCACCCACGCGCACAGGCCGAGCAGGGCCACCCGGCCGCCGGTGCGGGCCAGGACGGGCAGGCGCACGGCGCTGCCGAGGGCGAACAGGGCCGCCGCCAGGAGCAGTTCCCGGGCCACGTCCGCGACGCCGAGGGCCGCGGCGGGCAGCAGCCCGCTGCTGCGGACGGCCACCGCGCACAGGAATCCGGCGACGAACAGCGGCACCAGCGGAACCCGCCGCCGGCCGGCCCCGGTTCCGCCCGGACCGGCCGGGGTGGTCGCCCGGCGGCGTACCGACAGGGCGACGGCCGCGACCACCGGTGCCAGCAGCGCGACCCGCATCAGCTTCACCATGACGGCCTCGTCGAGCGCGTCCGCACCGGCGGTACGGGCCGTGGCGACGACCTGGCCGACGTCGTGCACGCTCGCGCCGACCCAGCGCCCGAACGCCGCGTCCCCGAGCCCCAACGGCCCCTGGAGCAGCGGGAGTACGGTGATGGCGAGGGTGCCGCACAGGGTCACCAGGGCGACGGCGGTCGCGGCGTCGCGTTCGTCGCTGTCGCGGGACTCGGCGACGGCGCCGATCGCGGAGGCGCCGCAGATCGCGTACCCGACGCCGATCAGCAGCGGCTGGTCGCCGGGCAGCCCGAGCCGGCGGCCGAGCCACCAGGTCCCGAGCAGGGTCGCGCCGACGACGACGGGCACGACCACGGCGGTCTCCCAGCCCAGACCGAGGATGTCGTCCAGGCCGAGACCGAGCCCGAGGAGCACGATCCCGATGCGCATCAGGCGCCGGGCGGCGAACGACAGACCCGGGCGGCCCGGTCCGGCCAGCGCGTGGCGCAGCCGCGGCAGATGGGCGGCCGTGATGCCGAGGACGACGGCGGCGGTGAGCAGCGGCACGGCGGGCAGGGCCCGGTGCACCAGCCAGGCGGCCGCCACTCCGCAGACGGCGAGCCCGAGCCCGGGCAGGAGGCCGCCACGCGGCGGGCGGGGGCGGGTGGACGGTGGGGTTCCGGTGGCGGCGGGTGCCGTCAGGAAGCCCATCAGCAGTCGGTCGGCAGGGCGTAGACGCGCCGGACGCTGGTGCCGAGGCGGGATATGTCCGCGCCGTACACATGCAGGGATATCGCCGTACCCGGCCCGGCGTTGCGCACCGCGTGGATGTCGCCGGGCGGCGCGAAGCCGCACACCTCGCCCCGGCCGTTGACGACGTCGGCGGTGGCGACGAGTCGGGCCGGGGAGTCGGGCCCGCCCGCGGGGACGAGCCGGTAGCGGCGTTCGTGCTCGGCCCCCTGGTGAACGCCGGTGGTGCACCAGGCGATGTGGTCGTGCACGGAGGTGGCCTGGCCGGGCAGCCACACCAGGGCGACCACGGAGAAGCTGCCGTCGTACTCGGCGTGCAGCAGGTGCTGGCGGTAGCGCTCGGGGTCGCCCTGGCACTGCTCGTCGGTCAGCAGGTCGGCGGCGCCGAGGTGTGGGGCGAGGGCCTCGCCGACGAGATGGGCGGTCGGGTCCGGGGGCAGTCCCCGGCCCACGGCCCGGCGGACGCCGTCGAGCAGCGCGGCGAGCCGGTCCGTGACGCGGGGCGCGGTGAAGGCGGTGGGGGCGATGGTCATAGGGGCAGCGTCGGGGCGGCCGTCCATCACGTCCAACGACGGTTTCTTTCCCGTTCCCAAGCCGCGCTTATAGTGCCGCCGGGCTGCCGGGCCGGTCCTCGCACCGCTCCCCGCGCCGGTCCTCGGCCGGGGTCTCGCCCCGGCCGCCCCCCGGCTAGCAGCCGGTCTTGTGGGCCGCCACCGTGCGCAGTTCCTCCAGCAGGAGCGCGGTGGCGGGGATGCGCAGATGCTCGCGGAGGACATAGGCGACGATCCGGCGGCGGGTGACCGGCTGGATGGGCCGTCCGACGACCTCGGGGTGGCGCAGGAAGTTCAGCACCAGCGAGGGGATCATCGACACGCCGAGACCCTCGGCGACGAGGCTCTGCACGGCCAGGTTGTCGTCGGTCATGAAGGCGATGTCGGGGACGAAGCCGGACTCGGCGCACTCATGGAGCAGATTGGCGCGGCAGCGCGGGCATCCGGCGATCCAGCGTTCGTCCGCCAGATCGGTGAGCCGCACCGCCCGCCGCCGGGCGAGCGGGTGCCGGGCGGGCAGCAGGACGACGAGCTGGTCCTCCAGCAGCGGTGTGCCGACCAGTTCCTCGGGCACCTCCTCGCGCAGCCCCGGGTAGCTGAACGCCAGGGAGAGGTCGCACTCGCCGCGTGCCAGCCGCCGCAGCGAGGCGGGCGGCTCGTCCTCCAGCAGGTCGACGCGTATGCCGGGGTGGGAGGCGGCGAGCCGGGCGAGGGCCTCGGGAACCAGGGTGGACACCGCACTCGGGAACGCGCACAGACGCACCCGTCCGGAGCGCAGCCGGGTGATCGCGTTGAGCTGCTCGCGGGCGGCCGCCATGGAGTCGAGGATGCTGCCCGCGTGCCGGGACAGCGCCTCGCCCGCCTCGGTGAGGCGCATCCCCCGTCCGACCCGCACGAACAGCGCCGAGCCGACGTCTCGTTCGAGGGCCTTCATCTGCTGGGTGACGGCGGGCTGGGTGTACCCGAGGGCGCGGGCGGCGGCCGAGTAGGACCCGGTCCTGACCACCTCGTGGAACGTCCTGATGTGCCGTGAATCGAACACCGGCGCATCATAGGCGCGTGCGGACCATAAGCGGACTTTGGGGGACGGGGGTGCTCGCCGTATACCCCCGCTGCGGGCCGGGCCCCGGGGCCGGGCTACGGCTTGCGGCCGACCGCCCCGTACAGCGAGATGACCGCGTGCGGGTCGACGACCTCGTCCACCGCCAGCTCCGGGTGCCAGCGCGTCAGCTGGACGACGCCGGGGTCGACCACGTCCAGCCCGTCGAAGAACCGGGTGACCTCGGCGTGGGTGCGCGGGGCGAGGGTGACACCGCCGGCGGCGTACATCTGCACCCCGCGCGTCACGGCCGCCGGGTCCAGGTCGGCGGTGAGCTGCGACAGGACGAGGTAGCTGCCGGACGGCAGGGCGGAGACGAGTTCGGCGACCAGGTCGTAGGGCCGGTCGTCGTCGCCGAGGAAGTGCGTGAGGGCGACGAGGGAGAGCGAGACGGGTGCGCCGAAGTCCAGTGTCTTACGGGCCTGTTCGAGGATGCGGCCCGGCTCGCGCACATCGGCCTGGACGTAGTCCGTGACCCCTTCGGGGGTGCTGCGGAGCAGGGCCTCGGCGTGGGTGAGGACGATGGGGTCGTTGTCGGTGTAGACGATCCGCGCCTCGGGGGCGACGGACTGGGCGATCTGGTGGAGGTTCGGCTCGGTGGGGATGCCGGTGCCGATGTCGAGGTACTGGAGGATGCCGGCCTCGCGGGCGAGCCAGCGGGTGACCCGCTGCATGAACCAGCGGTTGGTCCGGGCGACGTGCCGGGCGGTCCCGTCCACGCCCATGATCTTGCGGCCGAGTTCCTCGTCGACGGGGTAGTTGTCCTTCCCGCCGAGATACCAGTCGTACACGCGCGCCGGATGCGGCCTGCTGGTGTCGATCCGCGCGGAGGCGGCCGGCTCGGTCCCGGTCATGGTCCCACTCCCTCACTGCTGGACGCACTCACTGATGGACGCACCGCGCCGGACACCGGCGTGGTGACGCCGCTCGTACCGTCGGCACCGTTCGCACGGTGATCCTTTCAGCCCGGGCCGCGCCCGGCAACCAACTGCCGCTCCACCGGCCCCACTTACCCGAAGGCTGGCCATGCCCGGACCCTGCTTCCGCCGTCTGTTCCCTCCCCTGTCCGGCGCGCTGGCCGCCGTCCTCGTCCTGGCGGGCGCGGGCGCCTCGGCCGGGACCGGCGTCCCGGCGGCCCAGGTCGTGACCTGGGCGGCGAGCCCGGACCGCCTCGCCGCCTCGTCCGTGCCGGACCTGACCCACCGCCTGATCGTCCGGGTGAGCGCGGGCGGCAGCGCGCTGCGGGTGCGCGTCACCAACGCGTTCGGGGAGGCGGCGCTGACCCTGGGCAGCGCGTACGCAGGCGAACGGGCCGACGGCGCCGCGCTCGTCCCCGGCACCAACCGCCCGCTGACCTTCGCGGGCCTGCGCTCGGTGACCGTGCCGCCGGGCCGGTGGGTGTACAGCGACCCGGTGCCGATGACCGTCCGGCCGGGCGCGGACCTCGCGGTCAGCCTCCATGTCCGGGACACGCCGGGCACGGTGACGGGCCACCGGCGGGCCCTCCAGACCTCGTACACCGCGCCCGCGGGCGACCACGCGGCCGAGGAGTCGGCCGCGCCCTTCACCCACATCCTCGGCACCTGGCCCCATCTGGACGCGGTCGTGGTCGACGCCCCCACCGGGACCGGCGCGGTCGCGGCCCTGGGCGACTCCATCACCGACGGCCTCTCCTCAACCCCGGACACCAACCGCCGCTGGCCCGACCTCCTCGCGGCCCGCCTCCGCGCCGAGGGCGCCACTTCGGTCAAGGGCGTGGCGAACGCGGGGATCTCGGGCAACCGGGTCCTGGCCGACGGCACGGGCGAGAGCGCGGTGAAGCGGCTGGACCGGGACGTCCTCGGCCACCGCGGCCTGCGGTCGCTGATCCTCTTCGAGGGCGTCAACGACATCAAGTCGGCCGCCCCGCCCACGGCGGACCAACTGATGGCGGGCTACCGGGACATCGTGACCCGCGCCCACGCGGCCGGCGTGTGCGTCATCGGCGCGACGATCCTGCCGTACGAGGGCTGGCCCGCCTGGACCCCGGCGGGCGAGGCCCTCCGCCAGGAGGTCAACACCCGCATCCGCGAGGACGCCCTCTTCGACGCGGTCGCCGACTTCGACGCGTCCCTCCGCGACCCCGCCCACCCCACCCGCCTGCACCCGTCCTTCGACGCGGGCGACCACCTCCACCCCAACGACACGGGGATGCGGGCGACGGCCGACGCGGTGGACGTGGGTGCGCTGGAGTGCGCGCGGGGGCCGGGCGGGGCCATGGCGCTTCGCTGATAGGTTCGCTGGTCGTGCAACCGAACCAACTCGACAACGAACTCAGCAACGGACTCGACATCGACTTCCGCATGCGCGCCCTGAAGATCCGCTCCTGGGGCATCGCCCTGCTGCTCGCCGCCGGAGCCCTCCTGACCTGGTGCGCCCTGATCCTGCTCACGCCGTACAGCCCGGGGTCCGGTTCAAGCCGCGACTGCGAGGCTCGGCTCTTCACCGACGAGGGCTCCACCCGCGACGACCTCCTGAACGGCGACCGGTGCGCGGACATACGCGACTGGCCGGAGGCCGTGGCCCTGCTGGGCCTCTCCGTCCCGGCCGCCACGGCCGGGGCGGCGATGTTCGCGTCGGGCACGGCGAACTTCCGTATGAGCCTGCACCTCCAGGCGATCCGCGAACGGGACGCGGCGGCGCGCTGACGTCGTCCGTGACCGGCCGTCACCGGCCGTGGAGGAAGTACCGCGCCGGTACGAAGACCTCGTGCCCGGTGGCGAACCGGACGCGCACCCCGTCGGCCGTCCAGGTCGTCGCCTCGACCCCCTCGGCGGCCGTGGTGCTGTCGACGCCGACCCAGTGGCCGTAGGACAGCCCGGGGTCCCTACCGATCACCAGCCGGTAGGAGCTGCGCCCGGACAGGGTGTGCTCGTGTACCAGCCCCAGGTGGTGCGCCGACTCGTCCTCGTACGCCACCGACGCCGGGGCGCTGTTCCGGAACGTCACCTCGGACCGCGGCCACCACAGGACGGCCGTGCACACGACCGTCAGCAGGATTCCGACGCCCACCCCGAACAGCACCGGCCCGGTCCGGCCCGCCCGCCGGGTGCGGGGGTCTCGGCCGGTCGGAGCGGGCTCGGGCGTGCTCATGCGGTTCTCCTGCGGACGTCGGTGACGGGCCGCCGTGCGGGCCCGCCGCCGAGGAGGACGCAGGACCGGGCCGCGCGGTTGGTCGGCCGTCCTCCCCTACAACACCCGCACCGGCCGGATCACCGCCCACACGGTCTTGCGGGCGGGCGGCTGCGGGCCGACGTCCACGCCCCAGTCGTCCGCGAGGGCGCCCACGATCATCAGCCCGCGCCCGCCCTCCTTCGTCCCGGCGTCCTCCGGGTCGGGTGCCGACGCCGGGAGTCGTCCGGCGCGGGCGTCGGTGACCGGCAGGTCGGCCAGGGCTTCGTGCGGTACGCCGCCCACGGCTGATCAGGCTTCGAGGGCGAAGACGCCCCAGCCGTGCCCCGCGGCCCGCACGCGGCCGTCCGGGGCGACGTGGACGCCGGACGACTCGACCGGGTGGGCATCGGTCGCGCCCGGCAGGGTCGTTTCGGCCTCGGTGCGGCGCGGGTTGACGACCACGAGGTAGCGCTCGCCGCGGACGTAGGCCAGCGGGTAGCCGTCGTGGAGGACGCGGACCGTGCCGCCCGGGCCCAGTTCGGGGATGGCCTTGCGCAGCGCGATCAGGCGGCGGACCAGGTGGAGGAGGGAGTCCGGGTCGCGGCGCTGGGCGGCGACCGTCGGGCGGTCCGGGGACGGGTCGACGGGGAGGTAGAGGTCGGCGGGCGGGGCGGTGGAGAAGCCCGCGTTGGGGCCGTCGTCCCACTGCATCGGCGTGCGGGAACCGGCCCGGTTGTAGCGGGGGCCGAGGACGCTGCCCTCGTGGTCCGGGAGGCCGGGGACGTAGCGCATGCCGATCTCGTCGCCGTAGTAGACCGCCGGGAGGGTCGGCCAGGTGAGCTGGAAGGCGAAGGCGGCCGGGAGCTGTTCGGCCGTGCGGGGGCCGGAGGCGAGGCGGGTGAAGTCGTGGTTGGCGGTCGGCAGGGAGATGTAGCCGGTGCGGCCGGAGGCGGCGATCGCGTCGGCGGCCGCCCGCCAGCCCGCGAGGAAGGTGCGCGCGTCGCCCGCCCCCTCGGCGCCGAAGTAGGGCTCCAGCGGGGACCACTGCTCGTTGACGGTGCCGGAGTTGTTGTTCCAGAGGGAGCGCAGCGCGAGGCCGTCGTCGTCGCTGCCGAACTGGAGGAGGAAGTCGGCGTGGAAGCCGGCCGGGACGGACACCGCCGGGTCGCCCCACTCCGACAACAGGGCGGCCCGGGGGTGCGCGGTGTCCAGCCAGGCGCGCAGCTCGCGCCAGAGCCGGGTGGTCTCCGTGTGGCCGGGGTCGTCCTTGACGAGGGAGGCGGCCATGTCGACGCGGAAGCCGCTGAGGCCGAGGCCGAGCCAGTGGTCCATGATCGCGCGCAGCGCCCGGCGGTTGGCGCGCGGGCCCTCCGCGTCGACGGGCTGCCGCCAGGGTTCGGTCGGATCGGTGCGCGCGTAGCCGAAGTTGAGGGCGGGCTGGCTGGGGAAGAAGTTGGGCCGGTACCAGCCGGGCCGGGTACCGGGGGACGGTTCGAAGCCGTGGGGGCGGGTCCCGGTGCCGGCCCAGATGTAGCGCTGGTCGCCGGGGTCGTCGGCGGACCGGAGGAACCAGGGGTGCCGGTCGGAGGTGTGGCCCGCGACCAGGTCGAGCAGGACACGGATGCCCCGGCGGCGGGCGCTGTCCACGAGCCGGACGAGGTCCTCGTCGGTGCCGTAGCGCGGGGCGACGGTGTAGTAGTCGGAGACGTCGTAGCCGGCGTCCCGGAAGGGTGAGGCGAAGCAGGGGTTGAGCCAGACGGTGTTGACGCCGAGCCAGACGAGGTGGTCGAGGCGGGCCTCGATCCCGGCGAAGTCGCCGATGCCGTCGCCGTTCCCGTCGGCGAAGGACTGCGGGTAGATCTGGTACAGGACGGCGTCCGCGAGCCAGGCGGTGGCGGGCCGGTCGTCGTCGGCGGCGGGCTCGGGGCGGGGCGCCTGGGTCATGGGGGCCGTTCCTTCCGGGTGACGGGGGCGGGGACCGGGGCGGGCGGTCCGGGCGGGTGCCGAACGATGCCTTCCCGCCGCGCCGCCGGTCCACCCCGGTCCACCCCGGTCCACCCCGACGCCCTACCCCGTGCCCGGGCCCAGCAGCTCCCGCACCAGCTCCCCGACCTGCTCCGTCTCGATCAGGAAGCCGTCGTGGCCGTACGGGGAGGCGAGGATGCGGGCGCGGTCCGCCGAGGGGATGCCGGCGGCGAGTTCCGTCTGCTGGGCGGGCGGGTAGAGGCGGTCGGTGTCGATGCCCGCGACCAGGGTGCGGGCGCGGACCCGGCGCAGCGCGGCCCGGACGCCGCCCCGGCCGCGCCCCACGTCATGGGTGTTCATCGCCTCCGCGAGGGTGACATAGCTGCCCGCGTCGAAGCGCCGTACCAGCTTGGCGGCCTGGTGGTCGAGGTAGGACTCGACGCCGTAGCGGCCGCCGCGCCAGGGGTCCTCGCCGCCCTGTGGCTCCCGGCCGAAGCGGGCCTGGAGTTCGGGCTCGCTGCGGTAGGTGACATGGGCGATCCGGCGGGCGAGGCCCAGGCCGGTGTGCGGTCCGCCGCCCGGTCCGGCGTCGTGGTAGTCGCCGCCGCGCCAGTGCGGGTCGGACCGGATCGCGTGGACCTGGGCGGAGGCCCAGGCGATCTGCTCGGCGCTCGCGGCGGCCGGGCAGGCGAGGAGGAGCAGGGCGTCCAGCCGCTCGGGGAGGGTCACCGCCCACTCCAGGGCGCGCATCCCGCCCATGGACCCGCCGACGACCAACGCCCAGCGGTCGACGCCGAGTTCATCGGCGAGTCCGGCCTCGGCCAGGACCTGGTCGCGCTGGGTGAGGAAGGGGAACGCGCTTCCCCAGGACCGCCCGCCGGGCCCGGGCGCCGTGGCGGAACCGGCGGCCGCGCCCGGCCCGGGCACCGCCCGCACGCCCGGGACCGAGCCGGGGAGCGGCGCCGCGCCGAGCCTCGGGGAAGACGGCCCGGTGCTGCCCTGGCAGCCGCCGAGGACGTTGGGCGCGACGACGAACCAGCGGTCGGTGTCCAGCGCGCGGCCGGGCCCGATCAGCGCGTCCCACCAGCCGGGGGTGGGGTGGCCGGGCCCGGCGGGGCCGGCCGCGTGGCTGTCGCCGGTGAGAGCGTGCAGGACGAGCACCGCGTTGGACCGGTCGGGCGCGAGGTGCCCCCAGGTCTCGAACACCAGCCGGACGCCCGGCAGTTCACCGCCCGCCTCCAGCGGCAGCGCCGCCGCGCGGTGGTGCCACCGCCGGCGCCCGGGCGGGTCGCCCTCCCGCCAGGCGCCGGTGGCCGGTGGCGGGAGGGCGACCCGGGAGATGGCCGGCTGCACTCAGGCCGCCGCCTTCGCGGCCCGGAAACCCGCCTCCAGGTCGGCCTTCAGGTCGGCGAGGTTCTCCAGCCCGACCGACAGCCGCACCAGCCCGGGCGCGGTGCCCGTCGCCGCCAGCTGGTCCTCGTCGAGCTGGCTGTGGGTGGTGGACGCGGGGTGGATGATCAGGCTCCGCACATCGCCGATGTTCGCGAGGTGGCTGAACAGCTCCACCGCGTCCACGAACCGCTTGCCCGCCTCGACGCCGTCGCGCAGCTCGAAGGAGAGGACCGCGCCCGCGCCGTGCGGGAGGTAGCGCTGTGCGGTCTCGTGCCAGCGGCTGGAGGCGAGGCCCGGGTAGTGGACGGCGGCGACCTCGTCGCGCTGCTCCAGCCACTCGGCGAGGGCCCGCGCGTTCGCCGAGTGGCGCTCGATCCGCAGGCTCAGCGTCTCGACGCCCTGGAGCAGCAGGAACGCGGAGTGCGGGGCGATGGCGGGGCCGAGGTCGCGCAGCAGCTGGACCCGGAGCTTGATCGCGAAGGCGCCGGGGCCGAGGTCGGGCCAGTAGCGCAGGCCGTGGTAGCTCGGGTCCGGCTCGTGGAAGTCGGGGAAGCGGTCGGCGTGCGCGCCGAAGTCGAAGGTGCCGGCGTCCACGACGACACCGCCGATGGTGGTGCCGTGCCCGCCGAGGAACTTGGTCGCCGAGTGCACCACGATGTCGGCCCCGTGCTCGATGGGCCGCAGCAGGTACGGGGTGGGCACGGTGTTGTCCACGATCAGCGGGACACCGGCCTCGTGGGCGGCGTCGGCGACCGCGCGGACGTCGAGGACGTTGCCGCGCGGGTTGCCGAGGGTCTCGGCGAACAGGGCCTTGGTGTGGGGCCGGATCGCGGCCCGCCAGGCGTCGGGGTCGTCCGGGTCGTCGACGAAGGACACCTCGATGCCGAACCTGGGGAGGGTGTGGCGGAAGAGGTTGTAGGTGCCGCCGTAGATGGAGGCGCTGGAGACGATGTGGTCCCCGGCGCTCGCCAGGGTCAGCAGGGCCAGGGTCTCGGCGGCCTGGCCGGAGGCGAGGGCGACGGCGGCGGCCCCGCCCTCCAGGGCGGCGATCCGCTGCTCGAAGGCGTCCTGGGTGGGGTTGTGGATGCGGGTGTAGATATTGCCGGGTTCGGCGAGCGAGAACAGGTCGGCGGCGTGCGCGGTGTCGCGGAAGACGAAGGACGTCGTCTGGTAGATCGGCACGGCCCGGGCCCCGGTGGTGGGGTCGGGGGTGGTGCCGGCGTGGATCTGCTTGGTCTCGAAGGACCAGGCGGAGGTGTCGGGTCCGGTGGGCTCGTCCTCCGGGGTGTGGCCGGCGGTGACGGCGTCGAGGGGCTGGCTCATGGTTCTCCGTAAGTTGTCAGGCGGCCCGGCGGCGCGCGGGGGCGGCCGGGCGGTGCGCGGTGCTGCGGGTACGGGGGTGCGGGGGTGCGGGGCGGCGGCCCCGTGGAAGGGGGCTCGCGGCGGGGCAGGAGCGGGGCGACGACGCCGTCCGGGACCGCGCCGGGGTGCGTGAAGTCGCGCTCGGGCGGAGGTGGTTCCGTCGCGGAGGGCGGTTCCGTCAGGAGAGGGTGGCCGACCGGATCAACCGGTCCGGCCGGCCGACATCGGCGGGCGTCGCGTCAGCTCGCGCCGGTACAACCCGTGGTGGTCACGCGCACGTAGTCGACGTGGCGGCGGATCACGAGGACGGTCATGGGGCCACCAAACCACACGACGGAGGCCACGCACCAGAGCCACCCGCACGGTTCCCCCCGCCGGGTGGCAAGGTCAACGCGGGGGCAACACGGTGGCCATGCGGGGTCACCCCGGCGCAACGCGGCGGCCATGCGACGTCAGCACGGCATCAGCGCGGGGCCGCCGTCGTCTTGACGGTGAACAGCGGCCGCTCCAGCCCGTCGGAGAACTCCAGGAGGCCGTCCTGCTCGTCGGACACCGCGAAGAGGACCGTGCCCTCGACGAACTCCCCCGGGCGCGGGTGGGGTTCACTGATCAGGTTCTCCTCCGTGAACCCGAGGTCCACGCAGTTGCCGCTGGTCTCCAGGTCCGCCTGCTTGGTCTCGCCGTCCTGCCCGGTCCAGCGCGCGCGGCTCAGCGGGCCGGTGTCGAACTCGGCGTCGCCCGTGTTCCGCACGCGGAACTCCAGGCAGACGAAGGTCGTGCCGGGGTCTGCCACGATCGGTTCCAGGTACTCGCCCTGGGCGATGCGGTCCGCCTGCCGCAGGCGGTTGAGCGTGACCTCGGCCGAGGTGGCGGGTTCGTCGAGGACGTCGTTGGCCGGGACCGAGACGGGCAGGGTCTTCGTCTCCCTCAGCTCCGGGACCTCCCCGGCCGGGGTGCTCGCCACCGCCGGCGCCGCGCGCTCCCGTTCGGCCGCCGCGCTCACACTCTGTGACGGCGGGCCGTCGCCGCCGGCGCCCGCGCCGCAGCCCGCGAGAAGCACCGCCGACGCGACGGCCACGGACGCGACCACCGCACGCCCCCTGGGATACGGGGCTGCGCCCCCGCTGACACGACCGCTCATGGCGCGACTCCTTCGGAAGGGTCTGCTCACCAGCTTCCGCCCGGGCGGCCCGGTCCGCAGGTCGGTGACCCTCCGTGCCCGGGACGCGGCCGGTCAGCCGGACCGTCCCGCGCGCCCCGGAACCGGCCCCCGGCCGGAGGACCACCCAGCAGTCCAGGCGCAGCGCGGTGTGGGCGGTGCCCCGGACGCAGATCGGCGATCCAGGTGATTACCTGTCACCGCCGTGTGCCGCCCGGCTACCGTTGCACGTCCCGAGTACGCGCCACCGGGAGGACACCTCGTATGGCCGACGACACCCCCGCCTTCCGGCTGCTCCCCGGGGCCGCCCGCTCCCCCGTGATCCTTCATGTGCCGCACGCCTCACGGGAGATACCGCCGGACGTGCGGCGCGGCATCGTGCTGGACGACGAGGCGCTGGAGCGGGAGCTGGACCACATCACGGACGCGCACACGGACCGGATCGCCGCCGGGGCCGCGGCGCACGCGATCGTCACGCCCTGGCGGTTCGTCAACGGGCGCTCGCGGCTGGTCGTGGACCCGGAGCGGTTCCCCGACGAGCGGGAGGAGATGCTCGCCGCCGGCATGGGCGCGGTGTACACGCGCTCCACGCACAAGGAGCGGCTGCGGGCCGAGGGCTTCGACCCGAAGGAGCTGATCGCGCGCTGCTTCGAGCCGTACGCGCAGGCGGTGGCGGAGGCGGTCGACGCGCGGCTGGAGGCGGTCGGGCGGTGCGTGGTGATCGACGTCCACTCGTATCCGACCGGGGCGCTGCCGTACGAGCTGCACGGGGACGGGCCCCGGCCGCCGGTCTGCCTGGGCACGGACCCGTTCCACACCCCGCCGGAGCTGGCGGACGCGGCCCGGCGGGCGTTCGCAAGCTTCGGCGGGACGGGGCTGGACAGCCCGTTCGCGGGGACGTACGTCCCGCTGCGGCACTACGGGCGGGACCGGCGGGTCTCCGCGCTGATGGTGGAGATCCGGCGGGACGTCTACATGTCCGAGCCGGGCGGTCCCGCGGGGCCGGGGCGGGAGGCCCTGGCCGAGGCGCTGGGCGGACTGGTCGACGCGGCGGGGCGGGCGGCGGCCGGCTGACGCTGCGCGGGGCGGGGCGGGGCGGGGCGGCTGACGGTGCGCGGGGCGGGCGGTGCGCGGGGCGGGCGGACGGCTGACGGTGCGCGGGGCGGCGGCGGTGTATCCGGATGCCCACCGGCCCCGGCACCACCCCACAAATCCGGAGGGCCGTCCCCCACTTGCCCCTGCCGGGCGATTCGCGCGTTTTCGGCTCTTCCCTTGTCATGACCTCTTCTGAGATCTTGCGTCGACCCATTCGACCCACGGCCCGGTCGGCGCCACCAGCGCTCCGGGCTCTCGGAGGATGCAGTGACAACCCCCCGCATATCCGGGCGTCGTCTCAGACGCTCGTTCCTCGCCGTCGCCGCCCTCGGCACGGCCGTGGCCCTGGCCACTCCCGCCGGTGCCGCCGGCACCGCCCGTACCGCTCCCGCGGCGCAGGACGGCACCGAGCCCCGGTCCGCCGTCGCGGCCCGGACCGCCGAGGCCCCCGCGGCCGCTCCGGCGGCCACGGCCGCCTGGGTCGCCGGGACCCGCGCGTACCTGGTGATCGGCGCCCCCGGCGACACCTCGGCGCTGCGCACCGCGGTGACCGCCAACGGCGGTTCCGTGTACGCCCGGTACGACGCGATCGGCGTGGTCGTCGCGCACTCCGCCTCGGCCGGTTTCGCGGCCGCGGTGCGCGCGGTCAGCGGCGTCCAGCAGGTGGGCGCCACCCGTACCTCGGACGTCCCGGCCGACGCGTACGCGCCCACGATCCCGACCGCCCCCGCGCAGACCCCGACGACCCTCACCGAGACCGCCCGCTGGGACATGACCCGGATCAACGCGGACAAGGCGTGGGCCGTGAACCCGGGTTCGGCGTCCGTCACCGTGGGTGTGCTCGACACCGGCGTGGACGACCAGCACCAGGACATCGCGCCCAACTTCGACGCGGCGAACTCGGCCTCCTGCGCCTACGGCAAGGCGGACGCCCGCACCGGCGCCTGGCGCGACATCGGTACGCACGGCACCCATGTGGCGGGCACCGTGGCCGCCGCGAAGAACGGCAAGGGCGTGGTCGGCGTCGCGCCCGGTGTGAAGATCGCCTCGGTGCGCATCGCGGAGCCGGGCAGCAGCCTGTTCTTCGCCGAGAACACCATCTGCGGTTTCATGTGGGCCGGTGACCGGGGCTTCGAGGTCACCAACAACAGCTACTACACCGACCCGTGGATGTTCAACTGCCCGGACGACCCGGACCAGGCGGCCATCATCGAGGGCGTCCGGCGGGCCCAGGCGTACGCGGAGGGCAAGGGCTCCCTCCAGGTCGCGGCGGCGGGCAACTCCAACTACGACCTGGCGAACAAGCGGACGGACAGCTCCAGTCCGAACGACTCCACGCCCGTCTCCCGCACCATCACCAACGCCTGCATCGACATCCCCACCGAGCTGCCGGGTGTGGTGACGGTGGCCGCGATGGGCAACGGGAACATCAAGGCCTCGTACTCCAACTTCGGCCGGGACATCATCGACGTCGCGGCCCCGGGCGGTGACGGCGCCTCGGGCGTCTACTCGACGCTGCCCGGCGGCAAGTACGGGAACATGAACGGCACGTCGATGGCCTCGCCGCACGTGGCGGGCGTCGCCGCGCTGCTCGCGAGCGCCAACCCGGGCGCCACCCCGGCCCAGCTCCGGACCGCCCTGGCCGCCCAGTCCACGGACATCGCCTGCCCCTCGGACAGCCGCTGCACGGGCACCACGGCGAAGAACGCGTTCTTCGGTGAGGGCCAGGTCGACGCGCTGAAGGCGGTCGACGGGGGCACCACCCCGCCGCCCGGCAAGTTCTTCGAGAACACGGCGGACGTGACCATCGTCGACAACGCAACGGTGGAGTCCTCCCTCACGGTCAGCGGGGTGACGGGCAACGCCCCGGCCGCGCTGAAGGTCGGCGTGGACATCAAGCACACCTACCGCGGCGACCTGGTGATCTCCCTGGTCGCCCCGGACGGCTCGGTGTACCTCCTGGAGGACTTCCCCAACGGGGACAGCGCCGACGACGTGGTGAAGACGTACACGGTGAACGCCTCCTCGGAGACCGCGGCCGGCGTCTGGAAGCTGCGGGTGCGGGACAACGCGACCCGCGACACGGGCCGCATCGACGCCTGGAACCTCACGTTCTAGGGAGTGTCCGGAACGTCGCGCCGTTCGCCCGGAGGGCGGGTTCGCGGCGTCCGGTGCGTGCGATCGCAAGGCGGAGGAGGGGGACAATGGCGGAGCCATGGCCCCTGACGACAACGCGGCGAGGGTGCGTGCCGGGCGTCGTGGACCAGGCGAGACGTTCCGGACACGACCTAGAACTCCGCGTCCCCCGGTGGGGGCGGGCGGTCCCGCCCCCACCGGTCACGGCTCAGCCGGGCAGGCCCGTAACGGGCCTGCCCGGCTTCCGTGTTGTCGGCGAGGGTCCGCGCCATCGGGCATGATCGGCCGCGGTGCACCGGGCGTCCCGGGTGCGCCTCGTCGTCCGGGTCGGACGAGTCGTCCGAGCGGTGGAGGTACGCGTATGACCGGCCAAGAGCCCCTGTCGCCCCAGCGGCCCGAGCGGGCCTCCCCCGCGCCCAACGGGCTGATCGGCGTCGGGGTGGTGGTGCGGGACGCGGCCGGGCGGGTGCTGCTCGGGCTGGGGCACGACGGGCGCTGGGAGCTGCCCGGCGGCAAGGTGGACGCCGGGGAGCGCTTCGAGGAGGCCGCGGCCCGGGAGTTGGCCGAGGAGACCGGCCTGGTCGCGGACCCGGCGGACGTCAGGATCGGCGCGGTGCTCCTGGACGGCGAGCACGGCATGGCCCGGGTCACGGGCGCGGCCCTGGTCGAACGCGTCACCGGGGAGGCGTCCGTGCGCGAGCCGGACAAGATCGTGCGCTGGGAGTGGTTCCCGGCCACCGGCTCCGGGGCGCTCGCCCCGGGGCCGGTGTTCCCGCCGTCGGCGGCGGTGCTGCGCAGCTGGGGCCGCCCGGCCCCGGCGGAACCGGACGGCGCCCCGGTCTTCCACCGGCTGGCGGTGGAAGAGGCGGAGGCGTAGTCAGCGCCGGGTGCGCACCAGCAGGTACAGGAAGTACGGCGTGCCGATCACCGCCGTCATCAGGCCCGCGCCGAGCTGGGCGGGCGCGATGACGGTACGGCCCAGCAGGTCCGCCGTGCCCACCAGCGCGGCGCCCAGCAGCATCGCGACCGGCACCACCCGGATGTGCCGCCGGCCCACCAGGGCCCGGGCCGCGTGCGGTGCGACGAGGCCGACGAAGACGATCGTCCCGGCGGCGGCCACGGCGGTGGCGCTGAGCAGGACGCCCGCCGCGAGGAAGAGGAACCGGGTGCGGCCGAGGCCGATCCCGAGGAGCCTCGGGGTGTGCTCGTCCAGGGACACCAGGTCCAGTTCGGTGCGCAGGGCGATCGCCACGGCCGCGCTCAGCACGAGCACACCCAGCAGGGGCAGCGCGTCGGGGAAGGTGCGCCCGTAGGTGGAGCCGGAGAGCCAGGTCAGGGCCTTGGTCGCGTTGAACGGGTCGGTGAGCACGATGAGCAGGCTGATGATCGCCGTCGTGCCGGTGGCCACGCCGATGCCGACGAGGACGACGCGGTTCTGCTGGAAGCCGCCGCGTGCGGAGAGCCCGAAGACGAAGACGGCGGCGAGCGCGGCGCCCGCGAAGGCGGCGCCGGTGATGCCCCAGGAGCCGGCCAGCGGCACGGTGGTGACGAAGGCGACCGCGCCGAGCGCGGCGCCGCCGGAGACGCCCATGACGCCCGGTTCCGCGAGCGGGTTGCGGGTGGCGGCCTGGATCAGGGTGCCCGCGAGGGCGAGGGCCGCGCCCGCGAGGAGGGCGGCGGTGACCCGGGGCACCCGGGTGTCCAGGACGAAGGAGACCGAGCGGACGGCCCTGCCCTGGAGCCAGTTGACGACGTCGCCGAGCAGCAGCTTGCTGTCGCCGAGCAGCACGCCCGCGACCGCCACTCCGGCGACCGCGGCCACCAGCACCACCAGGGTGGCGACGAACCTGCGGCGGCTGCGGATGCGCAGCTTGTCCGCCTCGGCCGCCGCTCCGGCGTCCCGGGAGCGGACCGCCGTCACCACGAGGAACACGGCGCCGACGATGCTGGTGACCACCCCGGTCGGGACGGCGACGGACCGGTCCGAGCTGACCAGGGCGCGCAGCAGTACGTCCGCGCCGAGGACCAGGCCCGCACCGGCCAGCCCGGCGACGGGTATCGCGGTGCGGGCGCGGGTGAAGCCGCGGAACCGGCGGGCGAGGGGGCGGATCAGGGCGGGGGCGACCAGGCCGACGAAGCCGATCGGTCCGGCGAGGGTGACGGAGGCCGCGGAGAGCAGCGCGGCGAGGGTGACCACGATGACGCGGGTGGCGCGGACGGGGACGCCGAGGCCGCGGGCCGCGTCGTCGCCGAGGGCCAGCGCGTCGATCCGGCGGGCCGTCAGCAGCAGTCCGACCAGGCCGACCAGGGCGAGCGGGAGCATCTGGAGCACGCCGCTGAAGCCGTTCTGGCCGATGCTGCCCTGGTTCCACTGGTAGAGGCCCTCGGTCTGTTCGGGGAACAGGAGGAGGAGCCCTTCGGTGGCGGAGGCGAGTCCGAGCATCAGGGCGGTGCCGGCGAGGACGAGCCGGACGGTGCCGGCGCCCAAACCGGAGAGGCCGAGGACGACGGCGGCGGCCGCGAGCCCGCCGATGAGGGCGACACCGGAGGAGGCGAGGAAGGGCAGCGAGACGCCGGTGACGGCGACCAGGGCGAGCGCCAGGTACGAACCGGCGTTCACGGCCAGGGTGTCGGGCGAGGCGAGGACGTTGCGGCTGATGGTCTGGAGGGCCGCGCCGGCCATGCCGAGGGCGAGGCCGACGAGGACCCCGGCGGTCATCCGGGGCAGCCGGGAGGCGATGACGACGGAGGCGTCACCGGGTTCGGCGCGGCCGGTGAGGGCTTTGAGGATCTCAGGCGCGCCGACCGCGGCGGTGCCCTGGGTGATGTCCACCAGGGCGAGCGCCGTGACCAGGAGCACGAGCACGGCCGTCACCGCGGCCGCGCCCGCCCGGGCGGTGGTCTTCTCGGGACGGGTGGCGGGAGTGGTTGCGGTGACGGCCATGGGGCTACTTCGTGAGCGCCTTGACGACGGCGTCGATGTACGCCTCCATCGACTGCGGACCGCCGAACATCCAGATGCCGTCGGGGAGTCGGTGGACGTCGCCCTTCTTCACGAAGGAGAGGGACTTCCAGACGGCGTTGTCGGCGAGCTCCTTGCCGAACGGGTCGCTGGAGGCGTCCTTGCCGTTGCCGATGTAGGCGAAGTGGGTGCCGGCCGGCAGGGCGGTGAGGCCCTCGACGTCGGTGGCGCCGAGGCCGTAGGCGGGGTCGCCCTTGACCTTCCAGACGTTCTTCAGGCCGATCTTCTCGTTGACCGCGCCGAGCAGGGAGGTGGCGGTGTACGGGCGGACGGAGACCTGGTTGGACTGGACGTAGCCGTCGGCGAAGGCGAAGGACGCCCCGTCCAGGCCGGCGTCGGCGAGGGCCTTCTTGCCGTCCGCGAGCTTGGTCTCGAAGGACTTCTTCGCCTTCTCGGCCGCCTCGGTGGTGCCGGTGGCCTTGGCGATGAGGTCCAGGTTCTCCAGCATCCGGCCGATCTGGTCCTTGCCGTCGGCGGAGGTGACGGTGAGGACGGGGGCGACCTTGCGGAGCTGCTTGACGGCGGGGGCGGGCAGGTCGCTGGTGGCCACGATCAGGTCGGGGCTCAGGGAGGCGACGGTGTCCATGCTGGGCTCGCCGCGGGTGCCGATGTCCTTGGGCTGGTTCTTCAGCGGGACGGTGGTGTCCCAGGCGGAGTAGCCCTTGACGTCGGCGACGCCGACCGGGTCGACGCCGAGGGTGACGAGCGTCTCGACGACGTTCCACTCGGTGCCGACGACCTTCTTGGCGGGGCCGTCGAGTTCGACCTTGGCGCCGGTCGAGTCGGTGAGCGTGATGCTCTCGGTGCCCTTGTCCGCGGACTCCTTGGCGGGCTCGGTGGTGCCGCAGGCGGTCAGGGCGAGGGCAGCGGCGGCGGTGGCCGCCACGGTGGCGAGGAGGCGTCTCATGACGGGGTGCTGAGCCTTTCGGTTCGGGTGTGGTGGCGGCCTATCGCGCGGGTGCGCAGGCGGCCCGTGAGGGGGTCGGTGGCGACCTCGATCCTGATGCCGTAGGTGGCGGTCAGGCGCTCGGACGTCAGCACCTCCTCCGGTTCGCCGTCGGCGACGACGCGCCCCTCTTCGAGGAGCACGATCCGGTCGGCGACGGCGGCCGCCTGGTCGAGGTCGTGCAGGACGACGCCCACGGCGATCCCGTGGTCGTCGGCCAGGTCGCGGACGAGGTCGAGGAGTTCGACCTGGTAGCGCAGGTCGAGGTAGGTGGTGGGCTCGTCGAGGAGGAGGACCCCGGTCTCCTGGGCGAGGCAGCCGGCGAGCCAGACGCGCTGCAGCTGCCCGCCGGAGAGGTGCTCGGCGCCGCGTTCCGCGAGGTCCTCGACACCGGTCAGGCGCAGGGCCCGGTCCACGGCGGCCCGGCCGCCCGGGTCCGTGCGGCCCCAGCGGCCACGGTAGGGGTAGCGGCCGAACTCGACCACGTCCCGCACGGTCAGACCGCTGGGCGTGGGGCGGCCCTGGGTGAGCAGGGCGACGCGGCGGGCGAACTCGCGGGGGGTGAGGGTGAGACCGTCGGTGTCCTCGTCGATGGTGAGGGTGGCGGTCCGGGGGCGCTGGAGGCGGGCGAGGGTGCGCAGCAGCGTCGACTTGCCGCTGCCGTTGGGCCCCACGAGGACGGTCACCCGGCCGGGGCGCAGGGTCAGGGCCGCGTCGTGCACCACGTCGGTGCCGTCGTAGGCCACGGTCACGCCGGTGGCCGAGAATATGTGGCCGTGCAGGTGGGGCGCGTCCGCCGTCGCTTCTTCTCCAGAACTCACGGAGAGGAGGTTAGCCTAACCTTATCGAGGCTGTTCACCGGGGGCGGGCGCTCGGGACGGCCGCCCGCGGCGCGGCTCTCCCCGGCGCCGGCGCCCGGGGCGCCCGGGTGCCCGCCACCCCCGCCGTGACCGAAAACCGCCCCCGGGGCGGGTGTTGCGGGGGGTGCGTGCGGGCCGGCCGCGGCACCGACGGGATTCGAACCCGCGGAAGGTGGGGGCAGGTCCGCCCCGTCCCCTCAGTCGCCGCCCGGGGGACCTCCCGGACGGCGATCGCAATGGGCCGCTCTGCCACGGTGCCGCGGCCTGCGGGACCGCGCGGTCCCGGTCCGGCGAGGGTAGCGGCGGGCGGGCGCGGCGGGCCACGGATTACGCGGCCCCGCGGCCGGTGTTCCGGTCGCGGGGGCGCGGCCGGGTGTTCCGGTCGCGGGGGCGCGGCCGGGTGTTCCGGGCACGGGCCGCACGGTCGGGTGTTCCGGGCACGGGCAGCGCCCGGAGCCGGTGTTGCCTCTCGCGGGCCGGGTCCTGCGGCGGGCGCGGGCCGGGCGCGCGGCCGGGCGCGGAGCCGCCTGTGCTCCGGCCGGTGTTGCCTCCCGCAGGCCGGGCGCGCGGCCGGTCTCGCGGGCCGGGCCCGGAGCCGGTGTTGCCTCTCGCGGGCCGGGTCCTGCGGCGGGCGCGTGCCGGGCGCGCGGCCGGTCTCGTGGGCCGGGCGCGGAGCCGCCTGTGCGCCGGCCGGGCGCGCCGCCGGTGTTCCGGCCGGGCGCGCCGCCGGTGTTCCGGCCGGGCACGCGGCCGGCGCTCCGGGCCCGGGCCCGCTCAGGGGGTGGCGGGTGGGAGTTCGTCCGCCGTGGGGAAGGACTGCTGGGCGCCGGGGCGGGTGACCGCCGCCGCGCCGACCCGCACCGCGAAGCGCGCGGCCGTGGCCAGGTCCTCGCCGAGGCCGAGCCGCCAGGCGAGCGCGGCGGTGAACGCGTCGCCCGCGCCCGTGGTGTCCACGGCGCGCACCCGGGGGCTCGGGACGCGTTCGCCGCCCGCCGGGCCCGCGACCAGGGCCCCGGCCGCGCCCAGGGTGACGACGACGGAACGCGGGCCGAGGGCCAGCAGCCCGCGCGCCCAGTCCTCGGGACCGGGGCCCGGGCCGGAGCCGGGCACTTGGGGGCCGGGGCCCGGGCCACCGCTGCCCCCGACGCCGCCCCCGAGGAGGACGCGCGCCTCGTGCTCGTTGAGGACAAGCGGGTCGCAGACGGCGAGGACGTCCGGCGGCAGGGCGGCCGGCGGGGACGGGTTGAGGACGAGCCGGGTCCCGGCCGGCAGCGCGCGGGCGACCTCCGCGACCGTCTCCGGCGGGATCTCCAGCTGGACGGAGACCACCCGGGCCCGGGCAAGCAGCCCGCCCGCCGCCCGTACATCCGCCGGCCGCAGCCGCGCGTTGGCGCCGGGCGAGACCACGATGCTGTTGTCGCCGGAGGGATCGACGGTGATCAGGGCGACGCCCGTCGGCGCCCCGCCGGTGAGCACCGCCGAGGTGTCGACCCCGGCCGCGCGCTGGGACTCCAGCAGCAGCCGCCCGTGCGCGTCGTCGCCGACCCGGGCCAGGAGGGCCGTGCGCGCACCGAGCCGGGCGGCGGCGACCGCCTGGTTGGCGCCCTTGCCGCCCGGGTGGACGACCAGGTCGGAACCGAGGACGGTCTCCCCCGGCCCGGGCCGCCGGTCCACCGCGACCACCAGGTCCGCGTTGGCGGACCCGACGACCAGCAGCTCGGTGCCGTGCCCTGCCCGCTCCCCCGTGCCCGCCGCCTCGCTCACCGGAAGTCCCCCGCGTTCTTCTGCGTCACGACCTTGACCGGCACCTTCACCGTGCTCTCCACATCCTTGCCCTCCGCCGCGCGCACGGCGTTGCGGACGGCGATCCGGCCGAGTTCGGCGGGTTGCTGGGCGATCGACGCGTACAGGGTGCCCGCCTCCACCGCGCTGATCCCGTCCGGGGTGCCGTCGAAGCCGACCACGGCCACCTCCTTCCCGGCCTTCGCGCCCAGCGCCTTGGCCGCGCCGAGGGCCATCTCGTCGTTCTCGGCGAACACCCCGTCCACGTCCGGGTGGGACTGGAGGAGGTTGGTCATCACGTCCAGGCCCTTGGTCCGGTCGAAGTCGGCGGGCTGGCGGGCCACCACCTCGATGCCCGGGTACGCCCTGATGCCCTCCGCGAACCCCGCCCCGCGCTCCCGGCTGGCGGAGGTGCCCGCCGTGCCCTGGAGGACGACGACCTGCCCCTTGCCGCCGAGCCGTTCGGCGAGGGCCTTCGCGGCCAGCCTGCCGCCGGCTGTGTTGTCGGAGGCGACCAGGGCGGCGGTCTCGGCGTTGTTGACGCCCCGGTCGGCGGCGATCACCGGGATGCCGGCCTTGTCCGCTCCGCGTACGGCCGGGGCCACCGCGTCCGAGTCGACGGGGTTGACCACCACCGCCTTCACTCCCGAACCGGTGAAGTTCTGGAGCTGGTTGGCCTGCTGGGAGGCGTCGTTCTGGGCGTCGGTGACGGTGAGGTCGATGCCCGCGGCCTTCGCCTCGGCCTCGGCGCCCTGCCGCATCTGCACGAAGAAGGGGTTGTTGAGGGTGGAGAGCGACATGCCCACCCTGGTCGTCGTCGAAGACGAACCCGGGTTCAGCAGGGACACGGCCCCGACGGCGGCCGCCGCGACCACGGCGGCGAGGCCGAGTTGCAGCGCCCCGCGCCGTCGCCCGCCGGGCGTGCCGGACGAGGAGCCGGCGCCGCCCGTGGCGCCGCCGGTGGCCCCGGCGCGGCGGCGGGCGGTGTCCAGCAGCACCGCGAGGGCGATGACGACGCCGATCACGACCTGCTGCCAGAAGGCGGACACGGACAGCAGGTTGAGCCCGTTGCGCAGCACGGCCAGGATCAGCGCGCCGATCAGGGTGCCGGACGCCTTGCCGACCCCGCCCGCGAGGCTGGCGCCGCCGATGACCACGGCCGCGATGGCGTCGAGTTCGTAGCCCTGGGCGGCCTGCGGCTGCGCGGAGACCAGCCGGGAGGCGAGGACGATGCCCGCGACGGCGGCGAACAGGCCGGAGAGGGCGTAGATGACCAGCTTCTGCCGCTGGACGCGCAGTCCGGACAGCCGCGCGGCCTCCTCGTTGCCGCCGATGGCGTACATGGAGCGGCCGATGTAGGTGCGGGAGAGGACGACCCAGGCGATCAGGCCCATGCCGGCCATCACCAGGACCGGGACGGGCAGCCGGCCGCCGAGGGTGTCGCCGAGGACGGAGACGGACTCGGGGAAGGCGATGGGGCTGCCCTGCGAGATGACCAGGGAGAGCCCGCGGCCGACGGAGAGCATCGCGAGGGTGGCGATGAACGGCGGCAGCTTGCCGTAGGAGATCAGCGCTCCGTTGACCAGGCCGCAGGCGAGGCCGGTGACGACCGCCAGGATCACGGCGAGCCAGACGGGCACGCCCTCGCTGGTCGCCGTCCAGGCCAGCACGGTCGCGGAGAGCGCGGCGACCGAGCCGACGGAGAGGTCGATGCCGGCCGAGACGATGACGAAGGTGACACCGAAGGCGAGGATCGCGGTGACGGCGGCCTGGACGCCGACGTTGAGGAGGTTCTGCGTGGTCAGGAAGTCGCCGGAGAGCAGGGACATGGCGACCAGCAGGACCACGAGGGCGGTCAGGGCGCCGTTGTCGAGGAGTGTCCGGCGCAGGTTCCGGGCGCCGCCGGCACCCGCGGCCTTCGGTTGCGTGTCAGTGGCCACGGGGGCCCTCCTTCATGTCCTTCGTGTCGTTCGCGGCGGGGTCGTTCGGGGCGGGGCCGGGCGCATCGGAGCCGGCTGCGTCGAGGCCGGGCGCATCGGGGCGGGTCACGGACGCGGCGCCCACCGCGAGGGCCATCACGGCGTCCTGGGTGGCGTCCTCGGCGCGGAGTTCACCGGCGATGCGGCCCTGCGCCATGACCAGGACGCGGTCGCTCATGCCGAGGACCTCGGGCAGGTCGCTGGAGATCATCAGCACCGCGTGCCCGGCGGCGGTCAGCTCGTTGACCAGCTCGTAGATCTCCACCTTCGCGCCGACGTCGATCCCGCGCGTCGGCTCGTCGAGGATGAGGACCCGGGTGTCGGCGAGGAGCCACTTGCCGATGACGACCTTCTGCTGGTTGCCGCCGGACAGGGTGCGCACCCGCTGTTCCGGGCCGGCCATCCGCACCCCGAGCTGACCGGCGATCCGCGCGGCGGCGGTGCGCTGTCCGGCGAGGTCGACGAAGCCCGCGCGGGTGGCCGAACGCAGCGTCACCAGACCGAGGTTCTCCCGCACGGATGCGTCCAGGAGGAGCCCCTGCCCCTTGCGGTCCTCGGGGACGAGCCCGAGCCCGGCGCGCATCGCGGCGACCACGTCGTGCCCGGGGAGGGTCCGGCCGAGGACGTCGACGGTGCCGGTGTCGTAGGGGTCGGCGCCGAACACGGCGCGGGCGACCTCGGTGCGTCCGGCGCCGACCAGCCCGGCGATACCGACGACCTCACCGGCCCGGACGTCGAAGCCGATGTCGTGGAAGACGCCGTTCCGGGTGAGCCCGCGGACGGAGAGCAGGACCTCGCCCTCGTCCGGGCGGCGGCGCGGGTACTGCCGCTCGATGCTCCGGCCGACCATCAGGCGCACGAGTTCGTCCTCGGGCGTGCTCGCGGGCACCTGCGCGACGGAGCGGCCGTCGCGCAGCACGGTGACCCGGTCGCCGAGAGCCGCGATCTCCTCCAGGTGGTGGGTGATGAAGACGATGCCCGTGCCGTCCGCGCGCAGCTGCCGCACGATCGCGAACAGCTTCTCCACCTCCTCGGAGGTGAGGACGGCGGTGGGCTCGTCCATGATCAGGATCCGGGCGTCCAGGCTGAGGGCCTTGGCGATCTCGACCATCTGGAGCCGGGCGATGCCCAGTTCACGGACGAGCGCGCGCGGGGACACGTCGACGCCGACGCGGTCGAGCAGGGCCGCGGCCTCGGATTCCATGCGCCGGCGGTCGATGATGCCGAAGCGGCGGGGCTGGCGGCCGAGGAAGATGTTCTCGGCGACCGTCAGATCGGGCACCAGGGTGAACTCCTGGTGGATGGTGGCGATGCCGAGCCGTTCGGCGTCCTGCGCGCCGCCGATGCGCACCTCCCGGCCCTCGGCGAGGATCCGCCCGGCGTCGGGGCGATGGGCCCCGGAGAGAATCTTGATGAGGGTGCTCTTGCCGGCGCCGTTCTCGCCGAGGAGGACGTGCACCTCGCCGCGGCGGAGGTCGAAGTCGACGGAGTCGAGGGCGACGACACCGGGGAAGGTCTTGCGTACTCCTTCGACGCGCAGCAACTCGTGGTGGCCGCTCACACGGTGCTCCTCTGCTGTGCGGGGTCGCGGTCGGGGTGGTCGGGGGCGGGGTGTGGGGGTTCGCCGCAGGAGCGGCGGACGACCAGCCGGGCGGGGAGGGTGACCGACTGCGGGGGTCTGCCCTCGATCAGGTCGACGACGGCGCGCACCGCGGCCCGCGCGAGCTCGGCCACCGGCTGGGCGACGGCGGTGACGGGCGGGTCGGTGTGCAGGAACCAGGGGATGTCGTCGAAGGCGGCGAGCCCGATGTCGTCGGGGACGCGCAGGCCGCGGGCCCGGATCGCGTCGAGGGCACCGAGGGCCATCAGATTGTCGGTGGCGAACACGGTCTCGGGCGGCTCGGGCAGGTCGAGGAACCGCTCGGTGGCGCGCCGGCCGCTGTCGGCCTGGAAGTCGCCCTGGCCGATGTACTCGGCGGGCAGCGGGATCCCGTGGGCGCGCAGGGCGGCGTGGAAGGCGTCCACCCGTTCCCGCCCGGTGGTCGTGGCGGCGGGCCCGGCGATGATCGCGACCCGGCGGCGGCCGAGGGCGTGCAGATGCGCGACGAGGTCGCGGATCGCGTCGGTGCCGTCGGCCCGGACCACGGGGACGTCGACGCCGGGCACCCAGCGGTCGACGAAGACCACGGGGGTCGCGCCACGGGCGGCGTCCAGGGTGACGGGCGAGGGCCCGTCGGCCGGGGACACCAGGAGCCCGTCGATCCGCCGGTCGAGCAGGGTGCGCACATGGGCGTCCTGGAGGTCGGGGCGCTCGTCGGCGTTCCCGATGATCACGCTGTAGCCCAGCGCCCGGGCCTCCTCCTCGACGAACCGGGCCAGTTCGGTGAAGTAGGGGTTCATCACATCGCTGATGACCAGCCCGAGGGTCCGCGTCTGGTCGGTCCGCAGCGACCGGGCGACGGCGTTGGGCCGGTAGCCCAGCTTCTCCACGGCGGCGAGCACGCGGGCCCGGGCGTCGGGGCTGACGGACGGATGCCCGTTGAGCACCCGCGAGACGGTGGCGACGGAGACGCCCGCCTGTGCGGCGACGTCCTTGATGCCGGCCATACCGGACCACCTCTCGCTCGTGGAAACGATTACAAGGACGCATGGAATCGATTACACGCCCGGAACGCAAGGGTCCGGGCGGGGAGCGAGATCAGATCGTGACGGGGTGGCTCAGATGAGCGCACAGAGGCAGCGGGGCCGGATCCCAAAAACGCAAAAAACCCCACATGAAGTGGGGTCTCAGCTGGTGTCCGAGGGGGGACTTGAACCCCCACGCCCGATAAAGGGCACTAGCACCTCAAGCTAGCGCGTCTGCCATTCCGCCACCCGGACCAGGTGATCGGCCGCGGTCTCCCGCGGCGACATGGACAACAATACCAGGGGTTCGAGGTGCCCCTCACCCACATATTGCGTGGTCAGCGGCTTCCCCGACACCCGCGGCGGCGCCACCGCGCTGCGTGCCCGCGCGTACGCCCAGCGTGAGGCTAGCGTCGGGACGTGAGCTCACGCACCTACCTCCGGCCCCGCCCGCTCTCGCCGCTGCGCGAGCATCTGCGGGACACCTTCTGGTTCGCCCCGACCTTCTCCCTCGCCCTCGTCGTGGTGGTCTGGCTGGCGGCCGACTCCGTGGACACCCTGCTCCTCGACGCCCTCCGGGACGACGGGGACTTCGCCTCGGTGCGCGCCCTCCAGTCCTGGGCCGAGGACGCCAAGGTGATCGTGACGACCATCGCGTCGGCGATGATGACGTTCATCGGTGTCGTCTTCAGCATCTCGCTGGTCGCCGTCCAGATGGCCGCGGGCAACTTCAGCCCGCGGGTCGTGCGCATCTTCATCCGCAGCCGGACCAGCAAGCTCACCTTCTCGGTGTTCCTGTCGACCTTCGTGCTGTCGCTGCTCGTCCTCGGCAGCTACGACAGCGAGACCAACCCTCGCCGGGTCGCCTCGGTGCCGTTCGTGCAGAGCGGTGTCACGCTGCTGATGATGCTGCTCAGCCTGCTGCTGTTCATCGCCTATGTGACGCAGACCCTGCAGCTCATGAAGGTGGGGCCGGTGGTGGACCGGATCACCCGGGAGGCGATGGGTGTGCTGGACCGGGTACCGGCGCAGGAACCCGACCTGGCCGCGCTCCCTCCGGAGGTCGCCCGGCTCGGGCACCGGGGTCGGTCGGGGACCCTGCGGGACGTGCACGTCGCCCGGCTGGTGCGGGCGGCCCGCCGCAAGGGGGTGGTGCTGCGGCTGATCCCGCGCGTCGGGGACTTCGTGGTGCCGGGGACGCCGGTCCTGGCGGTCCACGGGGAGCGGGAGGCGGTGCCGTCGCCGACGATCCTGCGCTCGGCCGTGTCCATCGGCGTGGAGCGCACCTTCCACCGGGATCTCGGTTTCGGGCTGCGGCAGTTGTCCGACATCGGGCTGCGGGCCATGTCGGCGGCGGTCAACGACCCCACCACGGCGGTGCAGTGCATCGACCGGATCGTGCAGTTCCTCGCGGCCGTGTCGCACCGGCCGCTGGGCGCGCTGCACCACCGGGACCGCAGGGGCGCGGTGCGGCTGGTGCAGGACGGGCCGGGGTGGGGTGATCTGGTCGACCTCGGGTTCGCGGAGATCCGGCGGCACGCGGTCCGTGATCCGCAGGTGTCCCGGCGGCTGATGGCCGGGTTCGACGATCTGCTGCGTTTTGTGCCGCCGGAGCGGCGGGAGCCCTTGGAACGCCACCGGGCACTGCTGGTGCAGGCCGTGGAGCGGACCGTGCCGGAGGCCGTGGACCGGGCGTTCGCCCTGGAGCCGGACCGGCAGGGCATCGGCTGACGGGGCACCCCGCGCGGGCGGGACGGGCGGGTGCCACGGGCGCGGGGTGACCGCGCCCGTGGCGGCGTGTCAGGACAACTGGCCGTTGTAGTCGGGCAGCTTGAAGGTGCGCTCGGCGTGGCCGCCGACGATGTCCGTGGTGTTGTTGCCGATGTTCGCGATGATCTTGTAGCCCTTGGCCTCGATCTCGCGGCGCTTCTCCGTCTTGTAGGCGCTGACCTCGGCGAACAGGTCGGGCAGGTCCCGCACGTAGAGCCCGTCGACGGGGTAGCCGGCCTTCTTGAGGTTCCAGTCGGTGAGGGAGTAGATGATGCCCGGGCGGGCGGTCACGAAGAACACCGTCACACCGCGCGAGTCGGCGTAGCGGGCGAGGTCGCGGACGCCGGTGACGGCCGGGGTGGGCAGCTCCCAGAAGGGGTGGAAGTGCGTCTCCAGGGCGGTGTTGTCGATGTCGAGGACGATCGCCTGCCGCTCCTTGCCGGCGTTCGCGGTGCGCGCCTCCAGGTAGGGGCGGGCCTCGGCGACGACGGCGGCCACGTCCCGCTTCCAGGTCGCGTAGTCGACGCCGGCCGCGGCCGCGGCCGCGGGGGCGGGGGCGGGGGCGGGGGTCCGCCGGTCGGGCGCCGTCTCCGCGGCGGCCGCGGCGGTGACCGGGCCCGCGACGAGGACGGCGGACGCGGCGAGCGCCGCGGCGGTGCGCATGGTCGTTGCGCGTGCATGCATGGGGGGTCTCCTGGTGTGGAACCTGCTCATGGCCCGCTCGCCTGGTCGAACGAACGGGTTGTCATGCTCGCGCTTAATGATGGACGGAAGGCGTCGTGAGGACTACTGGTCGGTAGCGAGATTTTCGGCGAACCGTTCACCGCGGGTGAGCGAACGCCCCGGCGGGCCGTGGCCGCCGGGGCGTTCGTGAGGGCGCCGGGTGCGGGTCGGGGGTGTTGGCCCCCTCGCCTCACCCGGCCGCGCGCCGGGTCAGCAGTCGCGCTCGCGCAGCGCGTGCAGATGGGCGCTGGACTTGCGGGCGAACGCGAAGGACTCCACCGGGTTGTCGTGCTCGGCCTGCCAGTGGTGGTCGCTCCGCCCGCCGCGGGTCCTGGTCACGGCGGAGATGAAGCGCTGGTAGTCGATGTCGCCGTCCCCGACGTCGACCATCCGGTAGCCGTCCCGGGTGGAGGCGTCGTGCTCGCCGTCCTTGACGTGGAAGAGCGGGTAGCGGTCGGGCTGCTTGAGCACGTACTTCAGCGGGTCCAGCGGCGCGGGGGTGCCGTCCACGCGCTTGCCGAAACGGAACTGCGCCGCATGGGCCCAGTAGATGTCCATCTCCAGGAACACCAGGTCCGGGTCGGTCTCCTTCAGGAGCACGTCGTAGAGCCGCACCTCGGGGCGGTCGGTCGCGAAGGAGAACTCCTCGGCGTGGTTGTGCTGGTAGAACTTCATCCCGCGCTTGCGCGCCTCGGCGCCGTAGTGGTTGAAGTCCTCGGCGCAGCGCTTCCAGCCGTCGGCCGTGGCGCCGTAGCGCCAGGGGCCGGAGGCGGTGCCGATGTGCTTGAGGCCGAGGGCCTGGGCGTCATCGAGCACCTTGTCCAGGTTCTGCGCGAAGCTGTACGCGTTCGGGTTGCCGTCGTCGTAGTAGTTGACGTGGCTGCCGATGGGCTTGAGGCCGTGGTCGCGGGCGAGCCGTCGCAGCTGATCCAGGGTGATCGGTCCTGCGGAGCCCTGGGTGTAGCCGGCGAACTCGACCTCGTCGTAGCCGTAGAGCTCCAGCTCGGCGAAGACCTTGGCGAAGCCGAGGGTGGAGACCTTGTCGCGCAGCGAGTAGAGCTGGATGCCGAGCCGGCCCGGGGGCAGGACCGGGCGGCCCCGGCCCCGGCCGTGGGCGGCGGCCGGGGAGGCGGCCGCGCCGAGGCCGAGGAGGGCGGCGGCGCCCGCGCCCGCGGTGACGCCGAGCATGTTCCGTCTGCTGAGGCGGTGCGAGAGTTCGGGATCGTTCGCCTTGCTGTTGCGGCTCACTGTGGATAACTCCTCGTTGTCAGTGGGGTGTGGTTCAGTGGAGACCAGCCAGTTGAAGGAGCAGGGACTTCACATCGGTGGCCGCGACGCGGCCTGTTATCGCACGGGGGGTGGAGCACAGAATGAGCGGACCTTCTTCGTCGCTCGCCGGGAGGCGGCCGTGGCTGCCCCGAATAGGCGAGGGATCCAGGGGCACCACCGCGAGGCGGTAGCGCATGCCGAGCTTCTTGCGGGCCACGGCCCCGGCGGCCTTGAGCCGCACATAGGGGTCCTTCGGGTCCATGAAGAGTTCGACGGGGTCGTAGCCGGGTTTGCGGTGGATCTCGACGAGCTGCGCGAAGTCGGGGGCGCGTGCGTCGTCCAGCCAGTAGTAGTAGGTGAACCAGGCGTCGGGGTCGGCCACGGCGACGAGTTCGCCCGAGCGGGGGTGGTCCAGGCCGGCGGCCTTCTTCCCCTCGTCGTCGAGGAGTTGGTCGACGCCGGGCAGGTCCGCGAGGGCCTCGCGGGTGGCGTCCAGGTCCTCGGGGCGGCGCACGTAGACATGGGCGAGCTGGTGGTCGGCCACGGCGAAGGCGCGTGAGGCCATCGGGTCGAGGTACTCCATGCCGTCCTGGGTGTGCACCTCCAGGAGTCCGGCGCGGCGCAGGGCCCGGTTGATGTCGACCGGGCGGCTGACGGGGGTGATGCCGTACTCGGACAGGGCGACGACGGTGCGCCCCTGTGCCCGGGCGTCGTCGAGGAGCGGTCCGACGACGGCGTCCAGGTCGGCGGCGGCCCGGTGCGAGCGCGGGTCGTCGGGGCCGTAGCGCTGCAGGTCGTAGTCGAGGTGGGGCAGGTAGCAGAGGGTCAGGTCGGGGTCGCGGGTGCGCATGATGTGGCGGGTGGCGTCGGCGATCCAGCGGCTGGAGACGATGTCGGCTGTGGGGCCCCAGAAGTGGAAGAGGGGGAAGGTGCCGAATTTCTCGGTGAGTTCGTCGTGGAGGGCCGGGGGCCGGGTGTAGCAGTCGGGTTCCTTGCGGCCGTCGGCGTAGTAGACGGGCCGGGGGGTGACGGTGATGTCGGTGTCGGCGCCCATCGCGTACCACCAGCAGATGTTGGCGACGGTGTAGCCGGGGTGGGCGCGGCGGGCGGCGTCCCAGATCTTGTCGCCGGAGACGAGGCCGTTGTGCTGGCGCCACAGGAGGACGTCGCCCAGCTCGCGGAAGTACCAGCCGTTGGCGACGATGCCGTGCTCGGAGGGGGGTGCGCCGGTGAGGAAGGTGGACTGGGCGGCGCAGGTGACGGCGGGGAGCACGGTGGTCAGGGGCGCCCGGGAGCCTTCGGCGGCGAGGGCGGCCAGGCGGGGCATGTGCTCCAGGAGCCGGGGGGTGAGGCCGACGACGTCCAGGACCAGCAGGGGGGTGGGGCGGGCGGGGTCGGTCATGGGAGTTCCTTGAGGCCGAGATCGGTCAGCAGGTCGCGGGCCAGGGTGAGTTCGGCGGCGATGCCGTCGGCGAGCTGGGTGCGGTTGCGGGGGCGCAGCTCGGGCGGGAGGGCCTGCCAGGTGTAGGTCTCGACCTCCAGGTGGCGGGTGAGGGGCGCGGGGCCGCCCACCAGGTGGGCCAGGGTGTCCCGGAGTACGGAGAGGGTGGAGGTCAGGGGCGCGGCGGGCGGGGCGTGCAGGGGGACGTGGAAGTGGGCGCGCCAGGGGGCGGTGTCGGGGAGGGCGCCTGCGGTCAGGGCCTCGTCGAGGTCGTCGGTGCCGAGCAGTCGGGCGGCTGCGGGGGTCTGTCCCGCCCGGAGGGGGCGGGCGAGGGTGCGGGTCTGGTGGAGGAAGCGGGGTTCGGCGAAGGCGGCGAGGGCCGCGCGGACCTCGGGCAGGTGCGGGTGTTCGGCGTGCAGGGCCGCGGAGAGCTGGCTCTTGGGGATGGTGACGCCGGCCGCGGCGAGTGCGGCCAGGGCGGTTCCGGGTTCTTCGAAGGAGGTGGCGAGATGGCAGGTGTCGAGGCAGAGGCCGATGCGGTGCGGGGCGCCGACGGCGGTGAGCGGGGCGATCGCGTCGGCGGTGGTCTCCACGGTGCAGCCCGGTTCGGGTTCCAGGGCGATCCGGACGGACTTCCCGGTCAGTTCCTCCAGGGCGTCCAACCGCCGGGCGAGGGTGGTCAGGGCGGTGCGCGCGATCTCGGCCTGCTCGGGTCCGAAGCCGGTCCGCCAGGCGAGCGGCAGGGTGGAGACGCTGCCCTCGGTCACGTCGTCGGGCAGCAGGGCGGCGAGGAGGCGGGCGAGGTCGGTGGTGTGGGCGAGGCGTTCGGGGTCGGTCCAGTCCGGTGTGTAGACGCGGTACTTGACCTCCTCGGCGCCGAAGCCCTCGTAGGGGAAGCCGTTGAGGGTGAAGACCTCCAGTCCGCGGCGGTCGAGTTCGGCGCGCAGGCCGCGCAGGGCGGCGGGGTCGGTGACCAGGGCGCGGGCGGCGGCCCTGGCGAGCCAGAGGCCGATGCCGAGGCGGTCCCGGCCGAGGCGGCGGCGCACGGGTTCGCAGTGGTCGCGGAGCTGGGCGAGGACGCCTTCGAGGGTCTCGGCGGGGTGCACGTTGGTGCAGTAGGAGAGGTGGACGAGGGATCCGTCCGGGTGGCGGAAGCGCATGACCCGCTCCTCTCATTCCCCGCCGCGGAGGATGGAGTTGCCCTCGTGGAGGCCGTCCGGGGCGGGCACGTCGAGCTGGAGCCGGCCGCTGAGCCCGTAGAAGGCGACGGGGTTGCGCCACAGGACCTGGTCCACGTCGTCCTCGTCGAAGCCCGCGGCGAGCATCGCGTCGCCGACCTTGCGGGTCTTCAGGGGGTCGCTGCGGCCCCAGTCGGCGGCCGAGTTGACGAGCACCTTCTCCGTCCCGTGGGTCCGCAGGACGGAGACCATGCGGTCCTCGTCCATCTTGGTGTCGGGGTAGATGGAGAAGCCGAGCCAGCAGCCGCTGTCGCGGGCGGGGCCGACGGTGGTCTCGTTGAGGTGGTCCAGCAGCACCCGCTCCGGGGGCAGGTGGGACTCGCGGATCACGTCCACGGTCCGGTGCAGGCCGGCGAGTTTGTCCCGGTGCGGGGTGTGCACCAGGGCGGGCAGCCCGTGGTCGGCGGCGAGCTGGAGCTGGGCGGCGAGGGCGGTGTCCTCGGCGGGGGTCATGGAGTCGTAGCCGATCTCGCCGACGGCCACCACGGAGTCCTTGACGAGATAGCGCGGCAGGGCGTCCAGGACGGGTGTGCAGCGCGGGTCGTTGGCCTCCTTGGGGTTGAGGGCGAGGGTGCAGTGGTGGGCGATGCCGTACTGGGCGGCGCGGAAGGGCTCCCAGCCGAGGAGGGCGTCGAAGTAGTCGAAGAAGCTGGCCGGGGAGGTGCGGGGCTGGCCGAGCCAGAACGCCGGCTCCACCAGGGCGCGCACGCCCGCCGCGTACATCGCCTCGTAGTCGTCGGTGGTGCGGGAGGTCATATGGATGTGGGGGTCGAAGATACGCATTCAGGACTCCTCGGACGGGCCCTCGGGCCGCGTGGTCGTCGTCTCGCCGGTCAGTGCCAGGGCGCGTCTCAGGTCGTGGGGGACGTCCCGGCCGGCGGCGGTGCGTTCGGCGGCGTAGTCGGTGAGCATGCGGCCGAGTTCGGTGTCCCCGGCGGCGCGCCGGGCGAGGTCGGCGACGGCTTCCAGGGGCACCCCGGTGAACAGGCACTTCAGGACGGCGTGCCGCCAGGCGTGCCGGTCGAGGTGGGTCGCCGCGTAGGGGCCGACGGCGGCGGCGACGAGCCGGGTGTCGTTGGTGCGCAGCGCGTCGTCGACGAGCGGGAGGGCGCCCGGTCCGGGGACGAGGGCGGGCAGGGCGAGCAGCACGGCGCGGCGTTCGGCGGCGCTGCCGTGCTGGTAGAGACGGGTCAGGGTCTCCAGGTCGGCGCGGGCCTCGCCGAGCAGCAGGGCGCGGGCGGCATCGGCGTGCTCCTGGCCGCAGTACCGCCCGGCCGCGGCGAAGCGCAGCTCCCAGGTGTGCGCGATGTACGCGGAGGGCGCGGCGGGGGTCGCCGCGGCGGCCGCGGCCTCGGTGAGTGCGTCGCCGAGCCAGGTGCGGGCGGCCGGGGTGAGGCGGGCTTCGAGGGCGGCGCGTCCGGGCCCGGGGGTGCTGGTCATGATCCGGCGCCTCCCTGTCCCCTGGCGGCGGCGGTCTTGGCTGCGGCGGTCCGGAGGAAGTCGATGGAGCGGGCCGCCTGTTCGGGCCCGGCGTGCGAGTGGCGCGGCAGCTCGACCACGGTGAGCCCCCGGTATCCGGTGGCCGCGAGGGCCTCCAGGACGGGCGGGAAGTCGATCTCCCCGTCCCCGAACGGCAGATGCTCGTGCACACCCCGGCGCATGTCCTCGATCTGGACGTGCCGCAGCCAGGGCCCCGCCGCACGGACGCAGTCGGCCGGGGAGGCGGGCTCCAGGCACTGGCAGTGGCCGATGTCGAGGGTCAGACCGAGGGGGGTGGGGTTGCCGAGGGCGGTGCGCAGGTGGTGGAAGTCGTCGAGGGTGGCCAGCAGATGGCCGGGTTCGGGTTCGACGGCGAGGGGCACTCCGGCGGCCGCGGCGGCGTCGATGACGGGCCAGAGGGCTTCTTCGAGGCGCTTCCAGGCGGTGTCCGGGCCGGTGCCGGGCGGGGTGGTGCCGCTGAAGCAGTGCACGGCGCCCGCGCCGAGGTCGGCGGCGGTGCGCACGGCGGTGAGCAGCAGTCCGGTGCGGGCGGCCCGGGCGTCCGGGTCGGGGTCGAGAAGGGAGGGGCCGTGCTTGCGGCGGGGGTCGAGGACGTAGCGCCCGCCGGTCTCCACGGCGACGCCGAGGCCGAGTTCGCCGAGCCGGCGGGCCACCCGGGCGGTGCGGGCGGCGAGGTCGGGGGCGAGGGGGTCGAGGTGCATATGGTCGAGGGTCAGACCGACCCCGTCGTAGCCGAGGTCGGCGAGCAGGCCGAGGGCGTCGTCGAGCCGGAGGTCGGTGAGCCCGTTGGTGCCGTAGCCGAGGCGGAGCGGGGTGGTGGGTGCGGTGCTCACGTGAGGCTCACCTTTCGTGCGAGGCGGCGCGCGGCCGGTGCGAGCCCGGCCACGACGAGCGCGGAGCCCGTCGCGCCGGCCCGCGCGGCCAGCGCCGCCTGGAGCGGGATCATCGCCCGGATGCCCCCGCCGACGGCGCGCTGCGTGAGCTCCGGGGACGGGTTGAGGGCGGCGTGCAGCAGGGGACGGCCGGCGGTCCGCAGATACGCGGCGGCGAGCAGCACGGGGGCGGCGGGGGCGGCCGGGCGGGCCGCGGTGACCGGGACCGGGGCGCCATCTTGTCGGACCGGTCCGCCCGGGCGGGCGGTGGCGACGGCCAGAGCGGCGGCCGTGGCCAGGGCGGCGAGCGGCGCGAGCGTGGAGCCGCCCTGGGTCTCGTGGCGCGACACGGAGGTGACGGCGAGGGTGTGCGCGGCGAGCGCCCCCGCGGCGGGGCCCGCGCTGCGCACGGCGCGCAGCGCGGCGGCGACCCCGGAGGTCGGGCGCCCGGGCTCCCAGGGCCCCAGGCCGCCCCGCCCGACCGGAGCGGCGGCCTGGGTGGCGCCCCCGTCCGTCGAGCGGGCGCCGCCTCCCACGGCAGGGACGGCGGGCGCGGTGCCGAAGGGGACGCCGTGCGGACCGGCCGCGCCGCCCGAGGTACGAGCGCGGGCCGCGCCGGGGGCATCCGTGGGCGGGCGTCCCGGCACCCGGCTCCGGGACGGGCCGCCCGGCCGGGGCGAGGTGGCCGCGACAGTGGCCGTGGCGCCGAGGAGGAGGTCCAGCCCGCGGGCCGCGCCCATGGCGACCGGGCCGGCGGCGGTGTGCTTCAGGCGCAGGTCGTACGCCCAGACCGTTGCCGACAACGCTGTCGCGACGGCCAGCGCGGGGCGTCCGGCCCGCGCGGCGAGGGCGAGCCCGGCAGCGGTGAGCACCCCGGCCGCGGCGAGCGCCGCACCCTGGCGGACGCGGCCCGAGGGGATGGGCCGGTGGGGTCGCTCGACGGCGTCCTCGTCCCGGTCGGCCCAGTCGTTGAGCGCCATGCCCGCCTCGTAGAGACAGAGGGAGGCGCCGATCGCGTACGCGGTCCCCCGATTGGGGCGCGCCCCGGCGGCGGCCGCACCGGCGAGAGCGTCCCCGGGCACGGAGAACAGCGCGGACACACGCAGCAGTTCGCCCCACGCCCGCAGCCGGGCCCGCCCGCGGGCGCGGGGCGCGGCGGGGGCGCCGGCCCCGGCGGGAACGGTCCCGGAACACGGGGCGGCCGAGTCGGCGGCGCCGCCGGGCCCGCCCGGACCCGTGCCGGCCCGAGCGGACTCGCTCCCGAAGCGCTCCGCACCCAAGCCGGGTGCGGGCCCCGTCCCGGCGCCGTGGGCAGCGGACGTGCCTGCCCGCAGGGGGTCGCTCCCGTCGCAGGGCGACGCCGGTCCGTCCCCGGCCGCGTCCGGCCGCCGCCCCGGCCTTCCGCCTGCGGCGGACGAACCCTCCGGGCGGCGGGGGTCCGGGCTCGCGTCCGGGCGGACGGCCGCCGGCCCGGCGGGTCGAGCAGCAGGCGTCGGCACGTGCGCAGGCGCGGCGCCGGCCGATGACCCCGCGCCCGGCCCCGTGGGTTGCCGGGCAACCCGCGCGGCGGCGGGCGGCTGCGCGCGGCCCGGTGCGTCACCGGCCGAGCCGCCCACGGCGATCCCCGCCCCCGCCGGGCGCGGCACGCCCTGGGCCGGGATGCCCGGGACGCCCACGGCGGGCCCAGCACCGGCGTCCGCCGCGCCACGGCCCGCCCCCGAACCGCTGCCGGCGGCAGGCCCGCTGGCCCGGAGGTGGCTCCTCCCATCAGCGGGCGACGCCGGTCCGTCCCCGGCCGCAGCCTGTCGCCGAGCGGATGCGCCCACGACCGCCGAGCTGCCCGGAACGGCCCCCGGGCCGGAGGCGGGCGTGCCCGCGCGGGGTGGGCCCGCGGCCGTGGGTCCGGGTGCCGCCGCGCCAGGGCGCGGCGCGCCCTGGGTCGGGAGGCCCGGGACGCCCGCGGCGGGCCCAGCACCGGCGTCCGCCGCGCCACGGCCCGCCGCCCCGGTGGGCCCCATGTCCTCCCGGCCGGGCCCGGGGCGGCCGAGGGGCGGGGTGAGTCGGGTGATGAGGGTGCGGATCATCGGGGGGACTCCTCGCGGAGGCGGGCCGCGAAGGCGAGGAGGGCGGTGAACTGGTCGGGGAGGCCCGCCGGGCCGCCGTCGTCCGGGTCCTTGAAGTAGAAGCCGAGTTCGGGGAGGGGGCCGGAGATGCCCACCGCGTGGGCCCGCGCGACCAGGCGGGCCAGGTCGAGGACGAGGGGTGCCGCGAGGGCGGAGTCGCAGCCCTGCCAGATGGTCTGGAGGACCATCCGGGAGCCGAGGAAGCCGTCGAAGGCGATGTGGTCCCACGCGGTCTTCCAGTCCCCCAGCGCCGGGACGTCGTCGATGTGCACCTCGCCCTCGGGGGTGTGCCCGAGGGTGTCGGCGAGGACGCGCTCCTTGCCGGCGTTCTTCGCCGCGGCGGCCGCCGGGTCCGCCAGGGCCGCGCCGTCCCCGCCGCCCAGGAGGTTGCTGCCGGACCAGGCCCGCACGTCGAGTGCGCGCTGCACGAACATCGGCGCGAGGACGGAGCGCAGCAGGGTCTGCCCGGTCTTGCCGTCACGGCCGGCGTGGGGAAGTCCGCCGGCCGCGACGGCGTCGGTGAGGGCCGCGGTGCGCAGCCCGGTGGAGGGGGTGAAGTTGACGTAGGGGCAGCCGGTGCGCACGGCCGCGGCCGCGTAGAGGGAGCTGGGCGGCAGGCGCTCGGCGTCCGGGCCCGGGAGGGGTTCGGTGGAGGAGACGTTCACGACCACGACGCGGGCCAGGTGGTGGCGCGCGCGGAAGGAGGTGAGGTCGGTGGCGAAGGCGGCGATCAGCTCCTCGTCGGTGCGGGTGTCCCCGGGGAGCGGTCCGCCGGTCCGTATCTCCGCGTCCGCGGCGGTGAGTTCGGCGGCGACGGCGGTGGCGAGGCCGTGCGGGAGGACGCCCGCTCCGGTGAGGTGCTCGGCGCGCTTGGGCAGCGGGCAGTCGGTGACGTCGTGCCCGCCGAAGACGAGGGAGGCGAGGGCGGGCAGTCCGGCGCCGGTGAACGGCGGTGTCTCGGTGACCATGCCGGTCGGTGGGTGGAGTCCCGCGGTGACGGCCGCGCAGCCGGCGACGGCGGTGGTGGCCACGGAGCCGCGGGCCCCGACGAACCAGACCCCGGTCCGTTCGGGACGGCCCGGCCCGGCCCCGTGCACGCCGGAGGACTCGCGCGCCCCCGAGACCCCGTCCACACGCGCGGCCCCGTCCGCCACGGCACCGGACTCGTGCGCCGCCGCACGCCCGGCGGTCTCCCTCGCGTTCCCGTCGTTCACGGGCTGCCTCCCTGCCGATCGGTTGTTCAGGTGGGGTGGAGGACGGCGGGCGGGGGTACGGCGCCTCCCCGCCCGCCGCCGGCTCATGGGCGGCCCCGGTGACCTACGAGGGCAGCTCCCTCAGCCGGATGTCCCGGAAGGACACCTGGTCGTCGGCCCCGTGGTTCTGGAGGCCGATGTAGCCGTCCTTGAGGCTGCGGACCGGGTCGGTGTTGGTGAAGTCGTTGATCTTCACCCCGTTGAGGAAGACCCGCAGGCGTTCGCCGTCGACGCGGATCTCGTAGCTGTTCCACTGCCCCGGCGGTCGCAGGACCTGGTCACGGGCCTTGATATCGGCCGACTTGAAGCCGTAGACGGCCCCGGTGGTGCGGTCGGCCGCGTCGGTCGCGTCGATCTGGACCTCGTAGCCGTTGTTCACGGCCGACCAGGGGTCGTCCGAGGCGGGGAAGCCGACGAAGATCCCGGAGTTGTCGTCGCCCTCCAACTTCCAGTCGAGGGTGAGGGAGTACGAGCCGAGTTCCTTGGCCTGGTACCACAGCATGCCCATGCCGCCCTCGGTTCGCAGTTCGCCGTCGACGACGTTGAACTTCCCCGGTCCGGCCTGCTTCCAGCCGTCCAGCGTCTCCCCGTTGAAGATCGGCCGGTATCCGCTCTTCGGCTTGCAGTCGGCCTTGACCTGGCCGGTGGCGTAGCGCAGGCCGCCCAGCAGGTGCTGGCGGAAGGCCGGTTCGGCGTAGGACTCCTTGGTGTGCCCGCCGCCGGTGTAGAAGGAGCGGCCGCCCTCGTAGGTCTGGCACCAGGCGATCGGGTGGTCGCCCTTCATGGTGCCGCCCTCGTAGGTGGTCTCGTCCAGGGTGGCGAGAACGCGCGCCTGCTCACGGGGGTTGGTGCGGTAGTTGTACCACTCGTCGGTGCGCTCCCAGGGGCCGTCCACATGGGCGGTCGCCGGGTGGTCGTGGTCCTCGACGCGGACGGTGGCCTTCTGGATGTGCGGGTGGGAGTCGAAGTAGGCGCCGACGAGGCCGCCGTAGAACTCCCAGTCGTACTCGGTGTCGGCCGCCGCGTGGACGCCCATGTATCCGCCGCCGCCGGCCACGTAGTTCTCGAACGCCTTCTGCTGCTCGGCGTCGAGGACGTCACCGGTGGTGGAGAGGAAGACGACGGCGTCGTAGCGGGCGAGGTTGCCGGTGGTGAACTGGCCCGCGGCCTCGGTCGCGTCGACGGTGATGCCGCTGCCGGCGCCGAGTTCCTTCAGAGCGGCGATACCGCTCGGGATGGAGTCGTGGCGGAAGCCGGCCGTCTTGGAGAAGACCAGGACGCGCTTGGCGGACCGGTCCACGGGGGTGGCCGAGAAGGTGAAGTCGTCGAGGTCGAAGAGGGCCCCGGCACCGCCCTTGAAGACCAGGAACAGTTCGGTGGTCTTCCCGTTGACGTTCCGCAGCGGGATCTCGACGTCCTGGAAGGTCTCCCAGCCGCCGGTCACGGGCACGGGCGCCGAGCCGAGGAGGGTGCCGTTCGCGGATCCGGTGCGGACCTCCAGGAAGCCGCCCGCGCCGCCGGAGGAGATGCGCGCGGTGAGCTTCTTGCTGCCGGCCAGGTTGTACGGCGAGAAGGAGATCCAGTCGCCGTTGTCGATGTCGCCGACGGTCTTGCCGCCGTTGGCCGGGGCCTTGTCGTAGATCCGGACGCCGGAGGAGGCGTCGAAGTGCTCGGCCTGGCGGTGGCGAGGCTGGAGCTGGGCCTGGTCGTGCGTGGTGAGCGGGGCCTGGCCGCCGCCTCCGCCGTCGGTGTACTCGGCGTCGAAGACGCCGAAGATGTTGGCGTTGGGGTCGTGGCCGCCGTCGGAGGAGGTCTTGATGGTGCCCTCGCAGCCGTTGGCCGAGGTGATCGGGTGGCCGTGGCTGTCGTGGCCGAGGATGTAGCTGACCTTGACCTTGGCGCAGTCGATCTGCCCGTCCTCGGGGTCGGTGACCCTCACCTTGAACGGGATCTCGTCACCGAAGTCGAACAGGGTTCCCTCGGCGGGCAGTTCCAGGGTCACCTTGGGGGCCGTGTTGCCGACGACGACGCGGACACTGGCGGAGCCGGTGCGGCCGGTCGGGTCCTCGGCGGTGACGGTGGCGGTGTAGGTGCCGTTGGCGCGGTAGGTGTGGGTGGGGTTGGCGGCGGTGGAGCTGTTGCCGTCGCCGAAGTCCCAGCGGTAGGTCAGCTCGTCGCCGTCCGCGTCGGTGGTGCCGGCGGAGGAGAAGGCGACCTTCAGGGGCGCCTTGCCGGAGGTCTTGCCGGCGCTCGCCTCGGCGACCGGGGAGCGTCCGCCGGTGGCGTTCTCGATGCGGTAGAGGCCGGAGTTCTCGTCGCCGCCGAACCAGGCGGTGCCGTAGTCCAGGACGTAGAGGGCTCCGTCGGGCCCGAAGGCCATGTCCATGATCTGGGTGCCGGTCCAGGGGACCGGGTTGATCGACTGGACGGTGCCGTCCTCGCCCTGCTCGACGCGCTTGATCCAGCGGCGGCCGAACTCACCGGCGAAGAAGTCGCCGTCGTATTCGGCGGGGAAGGCCACCGGGGAGTCGGACTCGGGGTCGTGGCGGTAGACCGGTCCGCCCATCGGGGACTCGGAGCCGCTGCCGAACTCGGGCACGGAGCCGCCGTCGTAGGGGATCCACGCGGGCTGCGACGGGGGCAGTTCGGTCAGGCCGGTGTTGTGCGGGGAGTCGTTGACCGGCTTGGCGCAGTCGAAGGTCCCGCCGGAGGTCTTGGTGGCGAAGTCGTAGTCGACGTACGGGTCGTTGTCGCCGGTGCAGAACGGCCAGCCGTAGTTGCCCGGTCCGGTGACCCGGGCGAACTCGACCTGGCCGGCGGGGCCGCGCCTGGGGTCGGCGGTGCCGGCGTCCGGTCCGTAGTCGCCGACGTAGGCGATGCCGGTCTTCTTGTCGACGCTGAAGCGGAACGGGTTGCGGAAGCCCATGGCGTAGATCTCGGGCCGGGTCTTCTCGGTGCCCGGGGCGAAGAGGTTCCCCTCCGGGACGGTGTAGGAGCCGTCCTCGGCGACCTTGATGCGCAGGATCTTGCCGCGCAGGTCGTTGGTGTTGCCGGAGGTGCGGCGGGCGTCGTACGCGGGGTTGCGGCCCTCGCGGTCGTCGATGGGCGTGAAGCCGTCGGAGGCGAAGGGGTTGGAGTCGTCGCCGGTGGAGAGGTAGAGGTTCCCCTCGGCGTCGAAGTCGATGTCACCGCCGACGTGGCAGCAGATGCCGCGGGTGGCGGGGATGTCCAGGACCTTCTTCTCGCTGGCGTTGTCCAGGGTGCCGTCGTCGTTGAGGACGAAGCGGGAGAGCCGGTTGACGCCCTCGAACTTCGCGAAGTCCTCGGCACTGCCCTGGTCGGGCGCGTCGCCGGAGGGGGTGTCCATCGGGGGCGCGTAGTAGAGGTAGATGGCGCGGTTCTCCTCGAAGGCGGGGTCGAGGGCGACGCCCTGGAGTCCCTCCTCGTCATGGGAGTAGACCGGCACGGTGCCGACGACGCGGGTCTCGCCGCCGGCGTCCGTCATGCGCAGCTCGCCGTTGCGGGAGGTGTGCAGGACGCTGCGGTCGGGGAGGACCGCGAGGGACATCGGCTCGCCGGTCTCCTCCGCGCCCTTGGCGAGGGTGACCTGCTGGAACTCGGGTTCCGCGGCGGCGGCCGCCGCTTCGGGGTCCGCGGCCTGGGCCGCGGTCGGCGCGGTGAGGGCGAGGGAGGTCGCCGCGAGGAGACCTCCGGTGAGGAGCGCGAGAGCCTTGCGGGCTCGTGGCCGTTTTCTGTGCACGAATGTCCTCCGGTAGTGGCCGGTCGAACGGGCGGGTTGCCGTGGAGCGCTGGGGGTGTCCCCGTGTGCCGCGCTCGCCTCTCGCGGTGCGGGCCGTGGCCGCCGGGGCGGACGCGGCCGGGCCGCCGTGGGCTCGGTGCCGTGGAACCGGAGTGCGCCGTCACTCCCGCACCACCTGTGTCGTGTACGCGTGAAGGGACGGTATCCGGGTTCGTCCGGCTCGGAAAGCCCTTGCGCAGAAGGGAAGTTGAACTTTTTCCCGAAGCAGGACAAAGCCGTGCCGGGGCATGCCGGACCGGCCCGGCGGCTACTCCCCCGCCGGGCCTGGACCTGCGCGTTCTACTGTTCGCCGCCCGAGAAGGCGGCGTCGAAGGAGGCGCTCGGCGGGTCGAAGTCGTACTTCTTCAGGTAGGCAAGCGCTTGTGGCGCGCCGGTGAGCCGGTCCATCCCGGCGTCCTCCCACTCCACGGAGATGGGCCCCTCGTAGCCGATGGAGCGCAGCATCCGGAAGACGTCCTCCCAGGGCACGTCGCCGTGTCCGGCGGAGACGAAGTCCCAGCCGCGCCGCGGGTCGCCCCAGGGGAGGTGGGAGCCGAGGCGCCCGTTGCGGCCGTCGAGGCGCTTGCGGGCCTCCTTGCAGTCGACGTGGTAGATCCGGTCCCGGAAGTCGTAGAGGAAGCCGACCGGGTCGAGGTCCTGCCAGACGAAGTGGCTGGGGTCGAAGTTGAGCCCGAAGGCCGGCCGGTGGTCCACCGCCGCCAGGGCCCGCTGGGTGGTCCAGTAGTCGTAGGCGATCTCGCTGGGATGGACCTCGTGGGCGAAGCGGACGCCCTCGGTGTCGAAGACGTCCAGGATCGGGTTCCAGCGTTCCGCGAAGTCCTCGTAGCCGCGCTCGATCATCCGCTCGGGGACGGGCGGGAACATGGCGACGAGGTGCCAGATGGAGGAGCCGGTGAAGCCGACGACGGTGTCGACGCCGAAGGCGGCGGCCGCCCGGGCGGTGTCCTTCAGCTCGGCCGCGGCCCGCTGCCGGACCCCTTCGGCCTCCCCGTCGCCCCAGATCCGGGCGGGCAGGATGCCCTGGTGGCGTTCGTCGATCGGATGGTCGCAGACGGCCTGGCCGACGAGGTGGTTGGAGATCGCCCAGCACCTCAGGCCGTACTTCTCCAGCAGGGCGTGCCGGCCGTCCAGGTAGGACGGGTCGGCGAGGGCCTTGTCGACCTCGAAGTGGTCGCCCCAGCAGGCGAGTTCCAGGCCGTCGTAGCCGAACTCGCGGGCCAGGCGGCACACCTCCTCCAGCGGCAGATCGGCCCACTGACCGGTGAACAGCGTGAACGGACGTGGCATCGGACCTCCTCCTCAGACCTGTGCCTGTGCGTGGGCCTGACCTTGTGCCGGTGTCGGTTCGGGCACCGGCACGGGCGTGTAGACGGCGTTCTTCCCGGCGCTCTCCTCCACCGCGGCGAGCACCCGCTGCACCTGGAGCCCGTCCGCGAACGAGGGCGCCGGCTGGGTGCCGGCGGCGATGGCCACCACCAGGTCGCGCGCCTGGTGCGCGAAGGTGTGCTCGTAGCCGAGGGCGTGGCCGGGCGGCCACCACGCCTCCAGATAGGGGTGGTCGGCCTCGGTGACCAGGATGCGGCGGAACCCGGCGGTGGCCGCGGGCTCGGCGTGGTCGTGGAACAGCAGCTCGTTGAGGCGTTCCAGGTCGAAGGCGAGGGAGCCGAGTTCGCCGTTGATCTCCAGCCGGAGGGCGTTCTTGCGGCCGGGCGCCATCCGGCTGGCCTCGAAGACGGCGAGGGCGCCGGAGGCGAGCCGGCCGGTGAAGACGGCGGCGTCGTCCACGGTGACGGGCCCCCGGCCGGTGCCGCCGGCCGCGCTCAGCCCCGCCGACGCGCCCGCGAGCAGCGGCCGCTCCCGCACGAAGGTCTCCAGTTGCGCGGAGACCCCCACCAGCGGCTCCCCGGCCAGGAACTGCGCGAGGTCCACGATGTGCGCGCCGAGGTCGCCCAGCGCCCCGGACCCGGCGTGCTCCCGCTCCAGCCGCCAGGTCAGCGGGAAGTCGGGGTCGACCAGCCAGTCCTGGAGGTAGGTCACCCGCACATGGCGCAGCGCGCCGATCCGTCCGTCGGCGATCAGCCGGCGGGCGTACGAGACGGCGGGGACGCGGCGGTAGTTGAAGCCGACCATCGCCAACTGACCGCGCTCCCGGGCGCGTTCGGCGGCGGCGGCCATCGCCTCGGCCTCGGCGACCGAGTTGGCGAGCGGCTTCTCGCACAGGACGTGCTTGCCCGCCTCCAGGGCGGCGATCGCGATCTCCGCATGGCTGTCGCCGGGGGTGCAGACGTCCACGAGCTGCACGTCGTCCCGGGCGACCAGGGCGCGCCAGTCGGTCTCGGCCGCCGCCCAGCCGTGCCGGGCGGCCGCGGCGCGGACCGCGTCCCGGTCCCGGCCGGCGATCGCGGCGAGGACCGGCCGCAGGGGCAGGTCGAAGACGCGGCCGGCGGTGCGCCACCCCTGCGAGTGCGCGGCGCCCATGAACGCGTACCCGATCATGCCCACGCCGAGTGTCGGCGGGGCCGCGCCACTGTCCCTCTGTTCCATACGGATCCTCCTCGTCGGTGTGCACGGTGGGGGCCGGGCCCGGTCCGGACGCCGGTGCGCCGCCGGGGCGTGGCGGCGTCCGGACGGGCCGCGCGGCGCCCGTCAGTTGAAGCCGGTGGGCAGGTACTCGTCGACGTTGTCCTTGGTGACGACGGCCGAGTAGAGGGTCAGCGAGGCCGGGATCTCCAGCTCGGCGAGCCCGCCCACCCCCTTGCCCTGGCCCAGCGCGCGGGCGAGGTCGATGGCGGAGGCGGCCATGGTCGGCGGGTAGAGGACGGTCGCCTTGAGGACGCTGTTGTCGGCCTTGATGGCGTCCATCGCGGACTTGGCGCCCGCGCCGCCGACCATCAGGAAGTCGTCCCGGCCGGCCTGTGCGATGGCGCGCAGCGCGCCGACGCCCTGGTCGTCGTCGTGGTTCCACAGCGCGTCGAACTTCGACTGGGCCTGGAGGAGTTGCGCCATCTTGGCCTGGCCGGACTCGACGGTGAAGTCGGCGGCCTGGCGGGCGACCTTGCGGATGTTGGGGTAGTTCTTCAGCGCGTCGTCGAAGCCTTTGGTGCGCTGCTTGGTCAGTTCGAGGTTGTCCAGCCCGGCGAGTTCGATGACGGTGGCGTTGGGCTTGTCCTTGAGCCGCTCGCCGATGAAGTTGCCCGCGTTGAGGCCCATGCCGTAGTTGTCGCCGCCGATCCAGCAGCGGTACGCCTGCGGGGAGGCGAAGATGCGGTCCAGGTTGACCACGGGGATGCCGGCGCGCATGGCCTGGAGGCCGACCTGGGTGAGCGCCTTGCCGTCGGCGGGCAGGATGACGAGGACGTCGACCTTCTTGTTGATCAGGGTCTGGACCTGGCCGATCTGGGCCGCGGTGTCGTTGGACCCCTCGGTGATCTCCAGGGTCACGTCCTCGTACTTCCCGGCGCGGGACTTGGCGTTCTGGTTGATGGCGTTGAGCCAGCCGTGGTCGGCCTGCGGGCCGGCGAAGCCGATGGTGACGGCCTTGCCGGGCTTGTCGTCGGCGACGGGCGCGTTGTCGGCCGCCTTCTCCTCGCTCTTGGCGGGCTCGTTGCTGGTGCAGGCGGTGAGCAGGGCGCCGGCGGAGACGGCCGCGGTCCCGAAGAGCAGTCCTCTGCGGCTGGGTGCGGGGATGTGTGGCATGGCGGATCAACCCTTCGACAAGGTGCGGGCGGTGCGGACGGAACGGGCTGGGGGGCGGGGTCCGGAACGGGAGGACGCGGCGGGTCAGCCCTCGCCGCCGCGCAGGGTGCGGCGCTGGACGAGGACGGCGGCGACGATGATCGCCCCCTTGGCGATCTGCTGGACCGCGGTCTCCAGGTTGTTCAGGGCGAAGATGTTGGTGATCGTCGTGAAGACGAGGACACCGAGGACGGAGCCGACGATGGTGCCCCGGCCGCCGCTGAGCAGGGTGCCGCCGATGATGGCCGCGGCGATGGCGTCCAGCTCGTAGAGGTTGCCGTTGGTGTTCTGGCCGGACCCGGCGAGGACGATGAGCATGAACGCGGCGATGCCGCAGCAGAGTCCGGAGAGCAGGTACAGATAGAGGCGCTGGCGGCGGACGTCGATACCGGCCAGGCGCGCGGCCTCGGCGTTGCCGCCGACGGCCACGGTACGGCGGCCGAAGGTGGTGCGGTTGAGCACCAGCCAGCCGACGGCGGTGACGGCGGCGAAGACCAGGACCAGCGGCGGGATGCCGAGGATGTAGGCGTCCCTGACCCCGAGGTCGAGGACCGACTCCACGGTGACGATCTGGGTGTTGCCGTCGGTGATCTGGAGCGCGAGCCCGCGCGCCGAGGCGAGCATGGCGAGGGTGGCGATGAACGGCACCATCCCGCCGTAGGCGATGAGCACGCCGTTGACCAGGCCGCAGCCGACGCCGACGATCACCGCGGTGAAGAGGATGCCCGCGAAGCCGTACTCCTGGGTGGCCACGGTGGTCGCCCACACGGAGGCGAGGGCGACGATCGCGCCGACGGAGAGGTCGATCCCGCCGCTGGTGATCACGAAGGTCATGCCGACGGTGACCACGCCGATGACGGACGCCTGGGTGAGGACGAGCTGGAGGTTGCTGGTCGCCAGGAACTCGTCGGGCTTGGTGATGCCGCCGACGGCGATCAGCACGGCGAGGACGCCCAGCAGGGAGAGGTTGCGCACGTCCAGGCGGAAGCCGAGCGCGGGTCGGGGGCTGCTCTTGTCCGGCGCGGCCGGGGCGGGGGCGGCCGGCGCGTCCTTCTGCGCCGGGGTGGCGGGCTGCGTCATGCCGTCGGGCTTCCTTCCATCACGAGGTCGAGTACGCGGTGTTCGTCGAGCTCCCGGGCGTCGTCCGCGGTGTGCACCACGCTGCCTTCGCGTAGCACCAGCACCCGGTCGGCCAGGCCGAGGACTTCGGGCACCTCGCTGGAGACGAGGAGGACGGCGAGTCCTTCGTCGGCCAGCCCGCGGATCACGGCGTACAGCTCGGCGCGGGCGCCGACGTCCACCCCTCGGGTGGGCTCGTCGAGGAGCAGCACCTTGCAGCCGCGCAGCAGCCAGCGGGCGAGGACCGCCTTCTGCTGGTTGCCGCCGGAGAGGGTGCGGATGGGGACGTCGGGGTTGTCGGGCCGCAGGGACAGCTCGCGGACCGCCTGGTGGGCCGCGGCCCGTTCGCGCCGCTGGTCGAGCCAGCCGCCGCGGGCGAAGCGGGCCAGGGTGGAGACGGTGACGTTGCGGGTCACGGACTCCAGCATCAGCAGGCCCTGGGCCTTGCGCTCCTCGGGGGCGAGCCCGATGCCGGCGCGCACGGCGGCGCGGACACTGCCGGGCCGCAGGGGCGTCCCGTCCACGAGGACGCGCCCGGCGTCGGCCCTGCGGGCGCCGTACACGGTCTCCAGGATCTCGCTCCGCCCGGAGCCGACGAGTCCGGCGAGCCCCACGATCTCACCGGGGCGCAGCTCCAGGTCGACGGGGGCGAACTCGCCCGCGCGGGTGAGCCCTTCGACCCTCAGCACGGGCTCGCGTTCACGCGCCGCGCCGGCCGGGGGCCGCTCGGGGAAGACGTACTCGACGTTGCGGCCGGTCATCAGGGCGACGACCTCGCGGGTCGGGGTGGACTCGGCGGGCAGTCCCCCGGCGACCGCGCGGCCGTCCTTGAGGACGGTGACCCGGTCGCCGATCCGGCGGATCTCCTCCAGGCGGTGGGAGATGTAGACGACGGCGACCCCGTCGGCGGTGAGGTCGCCGACGATCCGGAAGAGGTTGTCGACCTCGTCGGGGTCGAGGGCGGCGGAGGGCTCGTCCATGACGATCAGGCGGACCTCGTGGGAGAGGGCGCGGGCCATGGAGACGATCTGCTGCTGGGCGGCGGAGAGGTCGCCGACCAGCCGGGCCGGGTCGATCTCGCTGTGGCCGAGACGTTTCAGCAGCGCGGCGGCCGACTCCCGGGCCGCCCGGCCGCGGACGACGAAGCCTGCGGAGACGGGTTCATGGCCGAGGAAGACGTTCTCGGCGACGGACAGGCCCTCCACCAGGTCGAGTTCCTGGTAGATGGTCGCGATGCCGAGGCGCATGGCGGCGATCGGGGAGCCGAGGGAGACCGTCTCGCCGCGCCAGGTGATCTCGCCGCCGTCGGGCTGGTGGGCTCCGGCGAGGACCTTGATCAGGGTGGACTTGCCGGCGCCGTTCTGGCCGAGGAGGCAGTGGACTTCACCGGCCTGGACCTCCAGGTCCACGCCGTCCAGGGCGCGGACGCCCGGGAACGACTTGGTGATGCCGGACATGGTGAGCAGGGGTGGTTCTGGTGCCATGACGAATCCCCTCGGCGGGTGCGGGGTGTACGAGGGTGTACGAGGGTGTGCCCGGGGCGCCTCCGGCGGTGCGCCGGAGGCGTGCGGGACGGTGGTGCGCGTGGCGCACATGGTGTGCGGTGCGGGCGTGGTGTGCGTGGCAGGCGTGGCGTGCGGTACGGGCCGTGCGGGATGGTGCGCGTTACGGGCCGTGCTCGTGGAACCGGTGGTGCGGGTGGTGCTCTCCCGGCCCGGGCCCGGGCCGGTGGATCAGGAGATCAGGAACGGTTCAGAACGGTTCAGAACGGTTCAGGGGTGGCTCAGGGGTGGCTCAGGCCGGCGAGAAGAGGTGGTCGCTGATCAGGCGGGACGCGCCGATGACTCCGGCCGTCGGGCCCAACTCCCCCAGGACGATGGGAAGATTACCCGTGGCCAGCGGCAGCGAGCGCCGGTAGACCTGGGTGCGGACGCTCGCCAGCAGGGTGTGCCCGAGGCCGGTGACGCCGCCGCCGATCACGACGAGTCCCGGGTTGAAGAAGCTCACCAGCCCGGCGATCACCTGGCCGACCCGGTTGCCTCCCTCCCGGATCAGGTCGAGCGAGGCGGCGTCCCCGGCGGCCGCGGCCGCGGACACGTCCGCCGCCGTCAGCACCCCGGCCGCCTCCAGCCGGGCCGCCAGTTCGGCCGACCGGCCCCCGCGCGCCGCGTCCTCGGCGTCGCGGGCGAGGGCGGCGCCGCTGAAGTGGGCCTCCAGACAGCCCCGGTTGCCGCAGGCGCAGTGCCGGCCGTCCGGGTCGACCTGGATGTGCCCGATGTCCCCGGCGCTGCCCGTCGTCCCCCGGTGGACCTCCCCGGAGACGACGATGCCGCAGCCGATGCCCGTGCCGATCTTGACGCAGAGGAAGTCGCCCACCGAACGTGCGACGCCCGCGTGCTGCTCCCCCATCGCCATCAGGTTCACGTCGTTGTCGACCATCACGGGGCAGCCCAGGTCCTGGCTGAGCGCCTCGCGGACCGGGAAGCCGTCCCAGCCCGGCATGATCGGCGGCGCGACCGGCACGCCCTCGGGGAACCGGACCGGGCCCGGCACTCCGATACCCGCGCCGTCGAACCCCTCGGCCAGCCCGGAGGCCTTGAGCTTCGCGGCCATCGCGAGGACCTGCTCGAAGACCGCGACCGGGCCCTCACGCACGTCCATCGGCTGGTTGAGGTGCCCCAGGACCTCCAGTTCGGCGTTGGTCACGGCGACATCCACGGAGGTCGCGCCGATGTCCACGCCGAGGAAGCGCAGGGCGGGGGCGAGCCGGATGTTGTGGGAGCGGCGGCCGCCGCGCGAGGCGGCGAGCCCGTCGGCGACCACGAGTCCGGTCTCCAGCAGCCGGTCCACCTCGACCGCGAGCTTGGAACGGGACAGGTCCACCAGGTCCCCGAGCTGTGCCCGGGAGTTGGGGCCGCCGTCGCGCAGCAGCCGGAGCAGCCGCGCCTGGTGCGCGTTCGCGGGTCGAGCTGTCATCCGTCTCACGTACCCCTCCCCTCCCCTGCGGTCTGTTCCGCGGCCCCGTTGGTCCCGGTGCCGTGTCGGCCGGGGTCGGTCCGGTGGAACAGGCCCTCGCCCGCCGGCTTGCGGCCTTCGGCGTGGGGAACCCCGGCCTTGTCCGTCGCTTTCGAGGGGGAACCTAGCAGCGCTTTGCCCGGCGGGGAAGAACTTGCGCAGAGTTCCGACCCCACTTTTTCCACACTCGGGACAAAGGGCGGTGGGGGGCCGGGGCCGGCACGCCGGCGGCCCCCGGCGGGCGCCGGAGGCGACCGGAGCGGGCAGGGACGGTCGGGTCCGGAAGGCCTGCCCCTCCCTAACGTGAAGGGCACACAGGAAGGAGACCGGAGTGCTGGACCGGCTGAACGAGGCCATGGAGCTCGTCGAGCGGAACCTCGCCGACCCCGGCGGGACCGTCGACGTGGCCGAACTGGCGCGGGTCACGCTGACCTCGGAGTACCACTTCCGGCGGCTGTTCTCGGCGCTGGCGGGCATACCCCTCTCCGCGTACGTACGGCGGCGCCGGCTCACGCTGGCGGGCGCCGAGGTGCTGGAGGGCCGGCGGGGCCTGCTGGAGATCGCCGTGCGGTACGGCTACGGCTCCCACGAGGCGTTCGCGCGGGCGTTCCGCGCGATGCACGGCGTCGGCCCGGCCGAGGCGCGCCGCGAGGGCGCGCCGCTGAGCGCCCAGTCCCGGTTGTCCTTCCGTCTCGTCGTCGAAGGGAGCAGCAGTATGCGGTACCGCGTCGTGGAGAAGGACGCGTTCTCGGTGGTGGGCAGGGTGGCACGGGTGCCCCTGGTGCACGAAGGGATGAACCCGGCGATCGTCTCGTTCGTCCGGGGTCTGCCGAAGGAGACCGTCCAGCGGATCGAGGCACTGTCCGACCAGGAGCCGCGCGGGACGGTGAACATCAGCGTGAACCTGGACGAGAGCCGCGTCGAGGGGACCGAACTCGACTACTGGCTCGGGGCGGTGACGGGGGCCCAGGCCCCGGCGGACCCGGATCTGGACCGGCTGCCGGTGGCGGCGGGCACGTGGGCGGTATTCTCGGGCTCGGGCCCGTTCCCGGAGACCGTGCAATACCTGTGGCGGGACGTGTTCACGCAGTGGTTCCCGTCCAACCCGTACCGGAGCCGGCCGGGGCCGGAGATGCTCGCGGCCCGTGTCTCGGCGGACGGCACGGAGGCGGAGGCCGAGCTGTGGATCCCGGTGGAACGGGACCCCGGCCGGGAGTGAACCGGGGCGGGCCCGCCCCCGGGGGTCAGTCGCCCAGCAACCGTTCCAGCCGGTCCAGGAACTCCCGCTGCCCCGCGACCAGCCGGGGCCGGGCCGCCTCCGGGGTCAGCCACTCGGCCCGGTCGATCTCCGGGAACTCGCGCCGGACGCCCGAACCGCGCGGCCACTCCATGGTGAAGGTCCCGGGCACCACCAGGGAGGTGTCCAGGTCGCCCTCCAGCGCCCAGACCACGACGAGCTTGCCGTTCGCCTGCCGGATCTCGCCCAGCGGGGACCACTGACCGGCGGGCGGCTGGAGCCCGAGTTCCTCCTCGAACTCCCGCCGCGCGGCCGCCGCCGGCTCCTCGTCCTCGGTGTACTCGCCCTTGGGGATCGACCAGGCGGCCTCGTCCCGGGAGGCCCAGAGCGGGCCGCCCATGTGCCCGATCAGCACCTCCCGGGTGCCGTCGTCCCGGCGGCGGTGGAGCAGGAGCCCGGCGCTTCGCTTCGTCGTCATGCCGCCCAGTGTGGCCGCGCCCGCCGGCCCCGTCAGGACGGCGCGGCGGGGCGCGCCGGGGCGGGCGGGGGCGGGCAGGGGCGACGCGGCGGGGTGCGTCAGGGGCAGCGGATGACCTGTCCCGCGTACGAGAGGTTCCCGCCGAAGCCGAAGAGGAGCACCGGATCGCCGGAGGAGATCTCGCCGCGCTCGACCAGCTTGGACAGGGCCATCGGGATGGACGCGGCGGAGGTGTTGCCGGACTCCACGACGTCCCGGGCGACGACCGCGTTCACCGCGCCGATCCGCTGCGCCACCGGTTCGATGATCCGCAGGTTGGCCTGGTGGAGCACGACGGCCGCCAGGTCCTCGGGGGTGAGCCCGGCCCGCGCGCACACCTCCCGGGCGATCGGCGGGAGCTGCGTGGTGGCCCAGCGGTAGACGGACTGGCCCTCCTGGGCGAAGCGCGGCGGGGTGCCCTCGATGCGCACCGCGTTGCCCATCTCGGGCACCGAGCCCCACAGCACGGGGCCGATCCCGGCCTCCTGGCCCTCCTCGACGGCCTCCACCACGGCCGCCCCGGCGCCGTCGCCGACCAGGACGCAGGTGGTGCGGTCGCTCCAGTCGGCGATGTCGCCCATCTTGTCCGCCCCGATGACCAGCGCACGGCGCGCGGCCCCGGCACGCAGGGTGTGGTCGGCGGTGGCCAGGGCGTGGGTGAACCCGGCGCAGACGACGTTGAGGTCCATCACGGCCGGGGAGCCCATGCCGAGCCGGGCGGCCACCCGGGCGGCCATATTGGGCGAGCGGTGCTCGGCGGTGGAGGTGGCGACGAGGACCAGGTCGATGTCGGCCGGAGTGAGGCCCGCGGAGGCGAGGGCCTTGGCCGCCGCGTGCGCGGCCAGCTCGTCCACCGGCTCGTCGGGACCGCCGATGTGGCGGGTCACGATGCCCACCCGGCTGCGGATCCACTCGTCGCTGGTGTCGACCAGGCCCGCCAGGTCGTCGTTGGTCAGCACCTTGGACGGCTGATAGTGGCCGACGGCGACGACGCGGGAGCCGGTCATGGTGGTTCTCCTCGGTACTGCGGGTGACATGCCAGGAACCAAACAGTCTTGGCTGCTACCACCGGGTACGGGGGCATGTGATCCCACAGCTTCGCGGCGCGCCTTTTGGAGGCTTCCCCTCCGCCCCCTGTGCCGCACCGGCCCCGGACGCGCCGGGGCCCGCACTCGCCGGCCCCGCTGGTGCTGGACAATGGCGGGACCGCCTGCACCGCCCCCGTTCAGAATCGGATGTGATCACCATGGGCCGGGTCACCGAGCGCCGCCGCACCGTCCGGATCCGGGGCGGGGCCGTGAACACCCGGCCGGACACCCTGGTCGCGGAGGAACCGCTGGAGATCCGCCTCAACGGGAAGCCGCTGGCCATCACCATGCGCACCCCGGGCGACGACTTCGCGCTGGCCGCCGGGTTCCTGGTGAGCGAGGGCGTGCTCGGCTCGGCCGCCGACCTGACGTCGATCGTGTACTGCGCGGGCGCGCAGGCGGACGGCTCGAACACATACAACGTGGTGGACGTGTCCCTCGCCCCGGACGTCCCCGTCCCGGACATCACCCTGGAGCGGAACGTCTACACGACGTCCTCCTGCGGGCTGTGCGGCAAGGCGAGCCTGGACGCGGTCCGCACCACGGCCCGTTTCCCGATCGCCGACGAGCCGCCGCTGCGGGTGACGCCCGCGCTGCTGTCCGCGCTGCCCGACCGGCTGCGCGCGGCCCAGGAGGTCTTCGACCGCACGGGCGGTCTGCACGCCGCCGCGCTGTTCTCCCCGGAGGGCGAGCTGCTGGACGTCCGGGAGGACGTGGGCCGGCACAACGCGGTCGACAAGCTGGTCGGCCGGGCCCTCCAGGACGACCGGCTGCCGCTGTCGCGGTCGATCCTGCTGGTCTCCGGCCGGGCCTCGTTCGAGCTGGCCCAGAAGGCGGTGATGGCGGGCATCCCGGTGCTCGCGGCGGTCTCGGCGCCGTCCTCCCTGGCGGTCGACCTCGCGGCGGAGACGGGGCTGACCCTGGTGGGCTTCCTGCGCGGGTCGGACATGAACGTGTACGCGGGGGCGGAGCGGATCGCGCTGGACGCGGTGGTCTGAGGGCGGGCCTCTGGTGTGCGCGCCTCAGCGCATACGGCGGCGGGCGTCCGAGGGCGGCGCGATCATCTGGAGGGTGAGCGTGGCGGGCGGTTCGGCGAGTCCCGGGCCGCCGGCCTCGGCCCAGCCGATCACGTCGTCCGTGGCGTCGTCGTCGAGGGCCCAGCCGATCCACGCGGCGCGGGCGCCGCGCCGACGCCCCTCGGCGGACGGCTGTACGACGATGACATTGGCCTGGCCGCAGGGCCCGAGGCAGTCGGTGGTGCGGACGGCGAACCGCCCGTCCGAGCCCTCGGCCGCCCGCCGCAGCCGGGCGAGCTGACCCGCGTGGTCGGTGCCGGGGTGTTTGCGGGCGTCACCGCAGCAGCAGCCCCGGCAGACGACCAGGGTGCAGGGGCGGGGGCCGAAGGGGCGTATCGCGAGCGTCGTCACCCGATGATCCTTTCAGCCGGACGGCCCACCCGGGAGGAGGCGTTCGTCACGGGGGCCGCCCGGGGGGCGGCGGGGACCGGGTTGCCTCGGCCGGGCTCCCGCCCCCGCGGGCACCCCACACCCTCGGGCAGCGGCCTTGGGCCCCCGACGCGGGCCCGCCCACCGGCGGGGCCGGAGCGTTCGCGTCCGCCGCGCCCACCGGATGGGCCGGGCCGACCGGCCCCCGGGCACGGCCTCGCCCACCCGACCGGCCGGGCCTCGTCGGCTCCCCCGGGTCGCCCTGCTCACGCCCGCGAGTCCGCCACGCCCTCGGCGGCCGGAGCCGCAGGCCAGGACTCGCCCACCGGCTCCACCGGATCGGCCATGCCGCCCGGGCCGACCGGCCCCCGGGCACGGCCTCGCCCACCCGACCGGCCGGGCCTCGTCGACTCCCCCGGGTCGGGCCGACTCCGCCACCTTCGCCCCGCTCACGCCCGCGAGCCCCCCACGCCCTCGGCGGCGGCCGGGGCCCCAGCCCAGGACTCGTCCACCGACTCCACCGACTCCACCGACTCCACCGGATGGACCGGGCCCCCCGGCGCAGCCGAGCCCCCCGAGCCGGACCGGGCCGCAGGGCCGGCCCGATCCACGTTCTCCCCCGGCTCCGCCGGGTCCGCCGCGCGGCGGCGGGCGATGACCGCGCAGACCATCAGCTGCATCTGGTGGAACAGCATCAGCGGCAGCACCGCCAGACTCGCCTCCGCCCCGAACAGCACCGCCGCCATCGGCAGCCCCGCCGCGAGGCTCTTCTTCGAGCCGGCGAACTGGATCGCGATCCGGTCCGCCCGCCCGAAGCCCAGCCGCCCTGCGCCGTACCAGGTCAGGGCCGGCATCACCGCGAGGAGCAGCGCCTCGACGCCCAGCAGCCCGGCCAGCCGCGCCGGGGTGACCTGCCCCCAGACCCCGGCCGTGACGCCCTCGCTGAAGGCCGTGTACACGACCAGCAGGATCGACGCCCGGTCGACGAGGCCGAGCACCCGGCGGTGCCGGGTGAGGAAGCCCGTCACCAGCGGACGCAGCAACTGGCCTGCCAGGAACGGCACCAGGAGCTGGAGGACGATCCGCAGCAGCCCGTCCGCCGAGAGTCCGCCCACCGCGCCGCCCAGCAGCAGGGCAGCCAGCAGCGGCGTGAGGACGATGCCCGCGAGGCTGGAGAAGGAGCCGGCGCAGATCGCGGCGGGGACGTTGCCCCGGGCCATCGAGGTGAAGGCGATCGAGGACTGGATCGTGGACGGGACCAGGCACAGGAAGAGGAGCCCGTTCGCCAGCTCCGGGGTGAGGAGCGGCGAGCCGAGTCCCCGGGCGGCGAGGCCCAGCAGCGGGAAGACCAGGAAGGTCGCGGCGAGCACGGTCAGATGGAGCCGCCAGTGCCGCAGCCCGTCCAGGGTCTCGCGGGTGGAGAGCCGTGCGCCGTAGAGGAAGAACAGCAGCGCGACGGCTCCGGTCGCGACTCCGCCCACCGCCTCGGCCGCCCCGCCCGACGCGGGCAGCAGGGCGGCCAGCCCCACGGTCGCCAGCAGGGCCAGGACGTAGGGATCGACAGGGACACGGAAGCGGGAGAAGCGGGAACGGAGTCGCGGACGGCCGCGGGGACGGCGGTTCATGGACTCATGATCCGGCCCGGTCACCCGATCAGGAATCCCGCATACCGTTCTCACTGTCATCACGTTTCACGATGACCGGCGCCCCGGACCGCCGTAGGCTCGTGACCGTGTACGACCCCACCCAGCTGCGGACCTTCCTCGCCGTGGCGCAGACGCTGAGCTTCACCCAGGCCGCGCGCCGGCTCGGGGTGCGCCAGTCGACGGTGAGCCAGCACGTCCGCCGGCTGGAGGAGGCGACCGGCCGGCCCCTGTTCACCCGGGACACCCACAGCGTCGAACTCACCGACGACGGCGAGGCAATGCTCGGTTTCGCCCGGACCATCCTCCAGGCCCACGAGCGCGCCTCGGCATGGTTCGGCGGCACGCGGCTGCGCGGCCGGCTGCGCTTCGGCGCCTCGGAGGACTTCGTCCTCACCCGGCTGCCGGAGATCCTGGAGTCCTTCCGCCGTGAGCACCCGGAAGTGGACCTGGAGCTGACGGTGGAGCTGTCGGGGACCCTGCACCGGAGGCTGGAGGCGGGGCGGCTGGACCTGGTGCTCGCCAAGCGGGGGCCGGGCGCGAGCCACGGGGAGCTGGTGTGGCGGGACCGGATGGTCTGGATCGCGGCGGAGGGTGTGCGCCTGCCGCCCGCCGACCGGCCGGTCCCCCTGATCCTCTTCCCGCCGCCCGCCGTCACCCGCGCCCGCGCGCTCGACGTCCTGGAGCGCGAGGGCCGCCCGTGGCGGATCGCCTGCACCAGCGGCAGCCTCAGCGGGCTGGTCGCCGCCGCCCGCGCCGGGCTGGGCGTGATGGCGCACACGCGCGGGCTGATCCCGCCGGGGCTCGCCGAACTGCCGGACCGGGCGGGGCTGCCGGAGCTGGGGACGGTGGACTTCGTGCTGCTGCACGGGCGGCGCCGGCCGGCCGCGCAGGAGGCCGCCGACGCCCTGGCCCGGGCGCTGCTGGCGGCGGGTGACCTGAAATGATCGCTCGGGCGCGGCACGGGCACGGACCGGGCCGCCACCAGGTCCGGACCAACACCCGGTCCGCGTAGAGCGAGGGTGATCGCCCGGTACAGATTCGGTGCAGATTCGGACCGACTGTACTTACCCGGGGGTCAGTTTGCCCCTCAACCGTGCTTTCCCGTCACGCGGTCACCTCCTTTGACCAGTGCCGATGCCGTTCGTCCACTCTTCGCACGGCCCCTCCCGCACAGGCGGGCCGTGGGGTACCGTCACCGGCGCTGTGCGGAGCGCCACAAGGAGCAGGCCATTGCGCGAGTTCACTGTCCCACCCATGGCCACGGCGCCTCAGGTCGGCGGTCTGGCGGATTCGGTCTTCGACCATGCCCTCGACGACCCGGACCGGGTGGTGCTCGGCCGCAAGGACGCGTCCGGCGCCTGGCAGGACGTGACCTCCGCGCAGTTCCGTGACGAGGTGCTCGCCCTGGCCAAGGGGCTCCTCGCGCACGGCGTCCGGTTCGGCGACCGGGTCGCCCTGATGAGCCGGACCCGCTACGAGTGGACCCTGTTCGACTTCGCGCTCTGGACGGTCGGCGCCCAGCCGGTCCCGATCTACCCGACCTCCTCGGCCGAGCAGGTCTACTGGATGCTCCATGACGCCGAGGTCACCGCCTGCATGGTGGAGCACGAGGACCATGCGATGACGATCGGCTCGGTGATCGACCGCCTCCCGAGACTGAAGCGCCTCTGGCAGCTCGACGCGGACGCGGTCACGGAACTCACCGGGGCGGGCGCCCAGATCGAGGACGAGGTGGTCCACCGGCACCGCCGCGCGGTCACCCCCGACTCCGTCGCCACGGTCATCTACACCTCGGGCACCACGGGCCGCCCCAAGGGCTGTGTGATCACCCACTCCAACTTCATGTTCGAGGCCGACACCATGATCGGCCGCTGGGAGCCGGTGTTCCACTCCCGGCCGGGCGACGAGGCGTCGACCCTGCTCTTCCTGCCGCTCTCCCATGTCTTCGGCCGGATGGTCGAGGTCGCCGCGATCCGGGGCCGGGTCAAGCTGGGGCATCAGCCGGTGCTCCAGGCCGCCGCCCTGCTGCCCGATCTCGCCGCGTTCCGGCCGACGTTCATCCTCGCGGTCCCGTACATCTTCGAGAAGGTCTTCCACGCGGCCCGCCGCAAGGCCGAATCGGAGGGGCGGGCGGGCCCCTTCGACAAGGCCGTCGAGGTGGCGGTGCGGTACGCCGAGGCGCTGGAGCACCGGGCCTTCGGCATCGGCCCGGGGCCCTCGGCGGGTCTGCGCGTCCAGCACCAGCTGTTCGAGAAGCTGGTGTACGCGAAGGTGCGGGAGGCGATGGGCGGCCGGGTGCGGCACGCCATGTCGGGCGGCTCGGCGATGGCCCGGCGGCTCGGCCTGTTCTTCGCGGGCGCGGGCGTCACCATCTTCGAGGGCTACGGGCTGACCGAGTCCACCGCCGCGGCCACCGCCAACCCGCCGGAGCGCACCCGCTACGGCACGGTCGGCCTGCCGATCCCCGGCACCACGGTGCACATCGCGGAGGACGGCGAGGTGTGGCTGCACGGCGCGCACATCTTCTCCCACTACCTCAACGACCCGAAGTCCACCCAGGCCGTGCTGCACGACGAGTGGCTGGCCACCGGAGACCTCGGCTCCCTGGACGAGGACGGCTATCTGACGATCACCGGCCGCAAGAAGGAGATCCTGGTGACCTCCGGCGGCAAGAGCGTCTCGCCGGTCGGCCTGGAGGAGCGGGTACGGGCGCACCCGCTGGTGGCGCAGTGCATCGTCGTCGGCAACGACCGCCCGTACATCGCGGCCCTGGTCACCGTCGACCAGGAGGCGGTGGACCACTGGCTGACGCTCCAGGGGCGGGCCCCGCTCTCGCCTGCGGACCTGGTGCGCGACCCGGACCTGGAGATGGAGATCCGGCGGGCGGTCGTCGCGGCCAACACCCTGGTCTCGCAGGCCGAGTCGATCCGGACCTTCCGCATCCTCGCCCACCCGTTCAGCGAGGAGCACGGCCTGCTGACGCCGTCGCTGAAGCTGAAGCGCCGGGCGATCGAGAAGGCGTACGCGGTCGAGGTGGACGCGCTCTACCGCTGAGCGCCGGTCCGCATCGTGTTCGGCATGGGCCCGCATCGTGTTCGGCATGGTGGTCGGCATGATGTGCTGACGTGCGGGAATGTGTGCGGCTGTGTGATCGTTGTGCCTTGGAGCAGCCCGAACGGTCCGATGCGACCATCGACGACGACGTAAGGATCGACCCCTCGTGAGCAAGGTCCCCTCCATCACCCTCAACAACGGTGTCGCCATGCCGCAGCTCGGCTTCGGCGTCTGGCAGGTCCCGGACGACGAGGCGACGAAGGCGGTGGCCACGGCCCTGGAGGCCGGGTACCGCAGCATCGACACCGCGGCCGTCTACGAGAACGAGAAGGGCACCGGCCGGGCCATCGCCGCCTCCGGCGTCCCCCGCGAGGAGCTGTTCGTCACCACCAAGCTGTGGAACAGCGACCAGGGGTACGACGCGACGCTGCGCGCCTTCGACGCCTCCCTCGACAAGCTCGGTCTCGACCATGTCGACCTGTATCTGATCCACTGGCCGATGCCCGCCAAGGACGCCTATGTGGACACCTACCGGGCGTTCGAGAAGATCCTCGCCGACGGGCGCGCCCGGGCGATCGGCGTCTCCAACTTCCTTCCGGAGCACCTGGAGCGCCTGATCGGCGAGACCCCGGTGGTGCCCGCGGTCAACCAGATCGAGCTGCACCCGCAGCTCCAGCAGGCCGAGTCCCGCGAGACGCACGTCGCGCACGGCATCGCCACCGAGGCGTGGTCGCCGCTCGGCCAGGGCAAGGGCCTGCTGGACGTGCCCACGGTGGTCGCGGTGGCCCGCAAGCACGGCCGCACCCCGGCGCAGGTGGTGCTGCGCTGGCACCTCCAGACGGGCAATGTGGTCATCCCCAAGTCCGTGACGCCGTCCCGGATCGCGGAGAACATCGACGTCTTCGGCTTCGAGCTGGACGCGGACGACCTCGCCGCCTTCGCGGCCCTGGACGAGGGCAAGCGCCTCGGCCCGGACCCTGCGCGGTTCGAGGTCGTCTGACAGCGCCCTACCCCGCATCGGCCCCGCCCGCCGGGAAGTCCCCCGGCGGGCGGGGCCGTTCGCGTCCGCGCGTGCCCGGCGCCGTCGTCCGCGCGTCCCCCGGCACTGTCAGTGGCCGGTGCGAGGATGGGCCCGTCGTCGCAGGTCGCGGCGCGCGGGCGGCACGGGATACGGAAACGGGACACGGAGAGGGGCGGAGGCCGTGAGCGGGGTGCTGGAGCCGGGTGTCTACCTGGTGCGCAACGTGGGCAGCGGGCTGGTGCTGGAGGTGGCCGGCGGCGCGCGGGGCAGCGGCGCCCCCGTCCGGCAGGCGAAGGAGACCGGGGAGCCCCGCCAGCGCTGGCACATCAGCCCCGTGCCGAACGGCGGCGGACTGCACCACGTGGTCAGCGAGGTGAGCGGCAAACGCCTCGACGTCGCCGGCGCGTCCACCGAGAACGGCGCCCGTGTGCAGCAGTGGAAGGCCAACAACTTCGGCGCGCAGGAGTGGACCTTCGAGGAGCATCTCGACTCCCCCGGCACCTTCGCCCTGGTGAGCTTCGTCAGCGGGCTGCTGCTGGAGGTCGCCGACGCCTCGGCCGAGGAGGGCGCGGGGGTCCGCCAGTGGGAGGACACCGACGGTCCCCATCAGTGGTGGCGGCTGGAGCCCGTCCGGTAGTGAGGCAGGCCCCGCGTCTCAGCTCGCGCCGTGCCCCGGTGCGATGTCCGCCACCCGCTGGGCGAGGGCGAAGTCCCGTTCGGTGAGGGCATCGGCGTCGTGCGAGTGGACGGCGAAGCCGACCGAGTCGTAGCCCAGGGTCAGGTCGGAGTGGTGGTTCAGCTCCTCCTGGATCTGCGCGATGTGCACGACCAGGGCGGTCGCCGCGAAGTGCGACCCGAGACGGTACGCGCGGGTCAGCCGCCCGTCCGCCACGGACCAGCCGGGCAGCTCCCTCAGCCGGTCCTCGATCTCCTTCTGCGACAGCGGTTCGTTGGGCATGGCCGTGATCCTTCCGAGCGGGCGGCAGCGGGCGACGGACGGGGACACCATAGGTCCGATGCCCCGAAAACCGGGTGCTGCCACCCGGGACACCCCGGGTGCGTTCCACCGAGTGGAACCGCTGACCGACTCGCCGGGGACATACCTCCGCGCGGACCCGGACCGCCGCCTCCGGCCGGCCCCGCCCCCGGTTCACCGTTCCGACGCGGCCAGCACCTGCCCGATCGTGTCGGCCTCGGCCGTGCTCTTGTCCGGGCGGTGGCGGACCACCCGGGCGAAGCGCAGGGCGACGCCCGCCGGGTAGCGGGAGGAGCGCTGGAGGCCGTCGTAGGCGATCTCGACGACCAGTTCGGGCCGGACGGTGACGGTCCAGCCGTCGTCCCCGACCGACAGCCCGCCCAGGTGGTCCGTCTGCCACCGCAGCATCTCGTCGGTGAGCCCCTTGAACGTCTTGCCGAGCATCACGAAGCCGCCGTCCTCGCCGCGCGCCGCGAGGTGGAGGTTGGACAGCAGCCCGGTGCGCCGCCCGCTGCCCCGCTCGACCGCGATCACCACCAGGTCCAGGGTGTGCACGGGCTTCACCTTGAGCCAGGACCGGCCGCGCCGCCCCGCGCTGTAGGGGGCGTCCAGCGCCTTGACGACGACGCCCTCGTAGCCGGTGCCCAGGGTCCGCGTGAAGAACTCCTCCGCCTCGGCGACCTCTGCCGCCGCTCCCGGGTCGGTGACGGTCGTACGGCCGACCCGCATCGTCTCCGGCACCAGCCGGGCCAGCCGTTCATGGCGTTCGCGGCCGGGCAGGTCGAGGAGTTCCTCGCCGTCGGCGGCGAGGACGTCGAAGTACACGGGCGCCACCGGCAGGGCGGCGCGGGCGGCGGCCACGTCGACGCGGGAGCCGACCCGGGAGGCGATGTCCTGGAAGGGGACCGGACGCCCCTCGGGGGAGAGGGCGATGACCTCGCCGTCCAGGATGAACCGGTCCCCCGCCAGTTCCCGCGCGCCGTCGGCCACTTCGGGCAGCCGGTCGGTGATGTCGTCGAGGGAGCGGGTGTAGACGCGGACCGCGTCGCCGTCGCGGTGGACCTGGACCCGGATGCCGTCGAGCTTCTGCTCCACCGCGCAGGGCTCCCCCAGCGTCTCGACGGCCTCGGTCACGGACCGGGCGGTGTGGGCCAGCATCGGCTGCACGGGGTTGCCGACCCGGAGCCGGAACAGGGCCAGGGCCTCGGGCCCGTCCGCGAGCAGGGCGCGGGCGACGCGCGGCAGGGAGCCGTCCAGCATCACGGCCCGCCGTACGTCGGCGGCCACCGCGCCGGAGGCCCGGGCGGCGGCTTCGAGGGCGACGGCGTCCAGGGCGCCCTGGCGCACCTCGCCGGTGAGCAGCCGGGCGAGGAAGCCCTGCTCCTCCTCGGTCGCGGCGGCCAGCAGGGCCCGGACCGCCTCCTTGCGCGCGGTCGCCGAGCCCGGTCCGGTGAGACCGGCGAGGCCGGTGAGCGCGGCATCGGTCTCGGTGACGGTGAGCCCGGGTTCGGTGGCGGGCGGCACGTCCTGGCGGAGCAGCTGCCGTCCGACGCCGATCCGGCCCTGGGGCACCCGGCCCGAGAGGTAGGCGATGACGGTGGCCACGTCCTCGGGCCTGGCCTCGCGGAAGAGGTCCGCGAGGAGTTCGGTCTTGCGGGAGCGGGCGGAGGTGGCGGCGACCTCGCGGGACACGGCGGCGACGCGGGCGAGCAGCATGCGGCCATGGTGCCCCGGCCGTCCCGGGCGCGCAGCGCGGCACGCGGCGCCGCGGCGCGGGGCCGGAGCGGTGGACCGGAACTCCGGTGAAGGCATGGCGGCCCCTCCCGGACACCGGACGGCCGGTCGCGCCCTCCCCAACGTTCACGCAACTCCCCTAATGTGCAGGCGACTTGACCACGTCGACCACTTCAGGGGACGCATCCATGGGGAAACTCGCCCGCGCCACGGCCGTGCTCGCCGCCTCCGCCGGACTGCTCGGCGCGGCCCTCGCACCGGCCGGGGCCGCGCCCGCCGCACCGGATCCGGGGGCGGCGCCGTACTCGGCGACCACCTCGGTCGGGGTGCACAACGCCTATGAGCAGGGCACCTTCCCCTACTTCGCGGACGCCCTGGACTCAGGCGCCGGGATGCTGGAGCTGGACGTCTGGACGAACGCCTTCGGCAGCTCGTGGCGCGTCTCGCACAGCAACCCGCTGGGCAACGCCAACAACTGCGTCGGGGCGGCGAACCCCGGGGAGCTGCGCACCAAGTCCCGCAACCGCGATCTGGCGGGCTGCCTCGCGGACATGCGCGTCTGGCACGACGCGAACCCGGGCCACCGTCCGGTCCTGGTGAAGATCGAGCTGAAGGACGGCTTCCTGGACACCTCCCGCCGGGGCCCGGACGAGCTGGACGCGCTGCTGCGGTCGCGGCTCGGCGACGCCCTGTTCCGGCCGGCCGATCTGCTGGGCGGTCACGGAGACCTGGACGCGGCGGTGCGGGCGGACGGCTGGCCGGCCCGCCCGGCGATGGCGGGCAAGTTCGTGGTCGAGCTGATCCCGGGCACGCTGGAGCAGGACAACCCCTTCGACACGCTGTGGACCGACCGGGAGTACGCGCAGCATCTGCGCGATCTGAAGGCGGCGGGCCGGATCGGCGAGGCGGGCGCGTTCCCGGCGGTGCTGAAGGCGGCGGCCGGTGATCCGCGCACCCGGTACGCGGACGCCTCGATCCGCCCCTGGTTCGTGGTCTTCGACGGGGACGCGGTCGTCTACACGGGCGGCACCGTGGACACCTCCTGGTACGCGCGCAACAACTACCTCGTCGTCATGACGAGCGCGCACTCCGTCGCCCCGGCGATCGACGCCCGGAACCCGACCGAGGCGCAGGCCCGCGACCGGGTGGCGCTGCTGGCGGACCGGCACGCGAGCGTGGTGTCCTCCGACTGGTCGCGGCTGCCGTCGGTGCTCTCCCAGGTCGTCCCGCGCGGCACCGCCCAGCCGTAGACCCACCCCCCCAGCCCTACCCAAAGCCTCACCCGCTGTTAGGTGGGTCACATCCGGGAGGCCTCGCGTCCCACCATGCGGATTGATGGTTTACCGTTCACATATTGCCCGGCCGAAAACCCCCGTTCGGCCGGGGCTTCTCGCTGCCCGGAGCGGCCGCACAAGGACCCCGGAACGGCCTCGAACACACGATCCCCCCGGTTTCCCCGCCCACCCCTTTCCGGATCCGACCGGAACCCACACGAACGGGCGGTAACACCCCACCCGGCGGACACGCACGGACATCGGACCGCTACGCGGTGAAATCCGTGGGCGCAAAGGTCTGGCCATTCGGCGCCGAGAGTTCGAAGGTGGGTGATGCAGGTCACACCCACCACTGGTGTAGCTCACGCAGCAGGAGGAGCGAGCGATGTCACCCTCCATCGAGCGATCCGTCGAGCAGTCCGTCCTGGCCCGTCTCATCAGCGACGCGCCCCACCCCTCGGCGGTACCGGTGGTCCTGCGCTACCACCGCGCCGACCCCCTCGCGGTCCGCCTGGCCTTCCCGCCCGAGGTCTGCCTCGACGACGCGGGCGTGACCTGGACCTTCGCCCGCAGCCTGCTCGACGCGGGGCTGCGCGCCCCGGCCGGCGACGGCGATGTGCACATCTGGCCGTGCGGCCCGGCGCAGACGATGATCGAGCTGCGCTCGCCGGAGGGGGTGGCGCTCCTCCAGTTCGGCACCGAGAGCCTGAGCCGCTTCCTGCTCCACTCCTACGCCGCCGTGCCCGCCGCCCAGGAGTGCACGAGCCTGGACGTCGAACGGGCGCTCGCGGCGCTGTTCGGCGAGGCGAAGGGCTGACCCGGCGAGCGCGGACCGGGCCCCGGCCGCGTCCGCCGGCCCGACGCGCCCGTACTACGGTCACCCCATGACAACTGCCGTGCCCCGTACGGAGGTGGGCCCGCTGCTGCGCAGCTGGCGGGAGCGCCGCCGGGTCAGCCAGCTCGAACTGGCCCTGCGCGCCGACTCCTCCGCCCGCCACATCAGCTTCGTGGAGACCGGCCGCTCCCGCCCCAGCGAGGAGATGGTCCTCCGGCTCGCCGAGCACCTCGACGTGCCGGTGCGGGAGCGCAACGCCCTGCTGCTGGCGGCCGGTTACGCCCCGCGCTACGCGGAGACCCCGGTCGACGCGCCCGCCCTCGGCGCCCTGCGGGAGGGGATCGACCAGCTGCTGACGGGCTACGAGCCGTATCCGGCGCTGGTCGTGGACGGCACGTACACGGTCGTCGCCGCCAACCGGGGCATCACCATGATGCTCGACGAGGTACCCGCCCATCTGCTCGCGCCGCCCCTGAACGCGATGCGCCTCACCCTCCACCCCGAGGGGCTGGCCCCGCGCATCCGGAATCTTCCGGAGTGGCGGGGGCATCTGCTGGAGCAGATGGAGCGTCAGATCGCCCTGTCCCGCTCGGCCGCGCTCCGCGCACTCTACGAGGAGGTCGCCGCCTACCCGCTGCCCGCGACGGCGGAAGGGACGGGAGAAGTGGGCGGCGAGGAGCCCCGGGACGAGCGGCCGTACCCGTACTTCGCGCTGCCGCTGCGGATCGAGTACGACGGCCGGGTGCTCTCCTTCGTCTCGTCCATCTCCACGTTCAACACCCCGCTGGACGTGACCGTCGCCGAGCTGGCCATCGAGACCTTCCTCCCGGCCGACCCGGAGACGGTCGCCTATCTGCGGACCCTCAGCGCCTGACCGCCGCCGTCGCCCGGTGGGCGGTGAAGAACGCGGCCGCGAAGGCGGCGGAGACCAGCGCCTGGGCGGGGATCCACACCGCGCCCGCGGTCGTCGGCTCCAGCCACAGCACCACGGCCGCCACGCTCAGCACGCTCCAGAGCAGGTTGGTCTCCACGGCGAGGCGCACCGGCAGCGCGGGCGGTTCGGCGCGGGAGGCGAGCAGGCCCAGGGCGGACCCGTAGACGGCGAGGAAGATTCCGAGCCCGAGGAGCAGCCCGGCGTCCATGCCGAGGAGCCGCCCGACCGGTCCGGGCAGCACGGCGCAGACGAGGCCGCCCGCGGCGGTGACGACCGCGTCGAGGGCGAGGACGCGGCGCAGGGCGGTGAAGGGCTCGGTGGTGCGGGAGAGACCGGCGAGCAGGGCCTGGGACATGACGGATCGACCTCCGGCGGGAGTGGCCGGACGGCGTCCGGCGGCGGTGTGGGCCCGGGGACCGGACGGAGTGCGCCGCCCGGTTCCCGGTGCCCCTCAGCCTGCCGGGCGCGGCGGGACGGGTCGATTACGTCCGGGGTAATGCCACCGCTACGTCCGGGCTAATGCCACCGCCCGCCCCGGCCCGAGGTGAAGCCCCCGGGCCCGTTCCACCCGCCCCGCCCCGGCCCGGTCGGGTCAGGCGGGCGGGCCGGGGACGGGTCCGCCCGTGGGCCGCGCCCGGTCGGGCACGCCGATCGGGACCTGCGGCCCCTGCCCCTCCCGCAGCCAGCGCCGCAGCACCCGGTGCACCTGCTCCGCGCCCACGAGCTCGCGGCCCGGCTCGGTCGGTGGCGACAGCTCGAACGGGGAGAGCAGGAAGGCCCGCCCCTGCTCGCCGCCGAGCCCGCCGTGGGAGCCGATCTGCTCCTCGAAGGCGTGCACCACCCCCGTACGCGGATCGTGCATCGAGTTCACCATCACATCGGCGACGTGCTCGAAGCCGTCGGTACGGCGCACCGCGTCCGCCGCGCCCGGCCCGAAGGCGGCCAGCGTGCCCCCGTCGCCGTCCTTCAGATCGGCGAGCGGCACGCGGGCGCCGTCCGCCGCGAGGACCACCGACCCGTGCTCCTCGTCGCGGACCAGCAGAAAGCCGATGCCGGGGTGGCTGGCGAGGGTGGAGAGCAGGGCCGGGTGGCGGCGGTCGATCTCCTGCCGGCTCATCCGGTGCGGCACGTCCGGGAAGGAGATCAGCGCGAGGTTCCCGGAGGCCAGCACGATCGGCTCGGACCCGGTGTCCGGGAGGACCTCCTCGCCGTCCTCCCCGACCTCCCGGTGCAGGGCGGTGCGCAGCGCGTCCCGCGCCGCGTCCCGGGCCTCCGCGCCGCTGCGGGAGCGCCGGGCGCTGCGCGGGACGGGCAGTCCGCAGCCGGCCCGCACCAGATCGCGCAGGGTCAGCCCGTAGGCGCCCGCGAAGGTGGTGCCGGGGCTCTGCCCGTGGTCGGAGAGCAGCACGATCCGGTACGGGCGGGGCGCGTGGTCGGCGACCTTGGCGAGCAGGGCCAGGGACCGGTCCAGGCGCTCCAGCACATCCTGCGCGTCCCGGCTGTGCGGGCCGGAGTGGTGGGCCACCTCGTCGTAGGCGACCAGGTCGGCGTAGACGGCGGCGCGCCCGGCGAGCATGTCCCCGATCACGGCGGCGACCACCACGTCCCGCTCCACGACGGTCGCGAAGGCCCGGATGAACGGGTAGAGCCCGCCCCGGCTCACCCGGGGCTCGTCGCCGCGCACCCGGGCGCGCACCGACTGGCCGATCTCGCGGCACACCTCGGCGGCGAAGGAGCCGGCGGTGCGCACCGCGTTCGCCGGGTCCGAGAAGTAGGCGAAGTACCCGGCGCGGGAGCGGTGGCCGGGGCCCCGGCGGGCGGCGACGGAGAGGACCAGGGCGAGCTGGTCGGCGCCGCCGCTGAAGAGGTTGCCCCGGCTGGCGCCGTCGAGGGTGAGCAGTCCGCCGTCGGCGGTGCGCGCGACGGCCCTGCGCTGGAGTTCGGCCGCGCTCGCCGGGCGGTTGCTGACCACGATCCGCCGGGTGTCCTTCTCGTACCAGCGGAAGGCGGGCACGTCGTGGTTGGTGCCGTGCAGGATGCCGAGCTGGCTGGCGCCGGTCTGGCTGGACCAGTCGGTGCGCCACGGGGTGAGCCGGTGTGTGTCGCCCAGCCAGCTCGCGACGGTCGGCATCACCCCGCTCTCGGCCGCGTTGCGCAGCACCTCGTGGCCGACGCCGTCGAGCTGGACGAAGACCGTGCCGGGCGTGGCACTGCGCGCCCCGTCGGGTCCCCGGCCGCGCCGGCGGCGGTGGGCGAGCCGGGACAGGCGCCGCCGGTAGGCGTCGTCGTCGCGCACGGCCAGCGCGGTGGAGGTGGCGGAGGCGACGGCGGACATCACGGCGGCGACCACGACGGCGGTCTCGGGGTTGGCCGTCCCGCGCCCGTCGGGGATCAGCCAGAGGGCGATCAGCAGCAGCGAGCCGTTGAGGAAGAACACCAGCAGCCCGAGGACGAGGGCGGGCACCAGCAGCAGGGCGCGGACGATCACCGGCCAGACCAGCGCCCCGAGGAGGCCGAAGGCGCCCGCGCCCCAGGCCGCGGTGAGCGCGGTCCGGGTGATGGACTCACCGTCGCCGGACTGGAGCCGGAAGTCGGGCAGCGCCCCGGCGAGGACCAGCATGGTCAGCGTGGACACCGCCCACACGACGACCACCCGCAGGACCGCGCTCCCCGCGGTGCGCCACCGCCACCGCCGTTCAGCCACGCGCGTTCACCTCACCCCTCCGGAACCCCTCCGACCAGGCACCCAGCCTGTCACAGCGGCCGGACGGGGACGGGCGGCCCCGGGCCCGGTCCCCCGTGTGGGTGGCGCCGCGCCCGACCGCGCGCCCGCACTCGGGGGCCAACTACCCTCGGACACGTACGGCGGGGCGGGCCGGGCAGTCTCGGGGCGGGGCGGCGGCCCGGGTGCCGTTCCGCCCGACGACGGCGAGGAGGTCGCACGGTGCCGGTGGAAGTCACCTGGTGGGGTCATGCCACCTGCACGGTCGAGGACTCCGGGGTCCGGGTGCTCACCGACCCGCTCCTGGTGCGGCGCCTCGCGCATCTGCGCCGCCGCCGGGGCGATCTGCCGCCGCCCGAGGCGACGGTCGCGGACGCGGTCCTCGTCTCGCATCTGCACTCGGACCATCTGCATCTGCCGTCCCTGGCCCGGCTCGCGCCCGGGACCCGGCTGGTCGTGCCGCACGGCGCGCTGCGCGCGGTCCGGGGGCTGCGGAGGGTGGCGGCGGTCGGCGGACTCGCGGTGACCGAGGTCGCGCCGGGGGACGAGGTGCGCGTGGACGGCCTGCGCGTCCGGGCGGTGACTGCGGCCCACGACGGGCGCCGCGTCCCGGTCGGCCCGCACCGCTCGCCCGCGCTGGGCTATGTGATCAGCGGCGAGGCCGACACCTACTTCGCGGGCGACACCGGGCTGTTCGACGGGATGGCCGAGGAGGTCGGCCCGGTCGACGTGGCGCTGCTGCCGGTCGGCGGCTGGGGCCCGTACCTCGGCCACGGGCACCTGGACGCGGGCCGGGCGGCACAGGCGCTCGCCGCGCTGTCGCCGCGGGCGGCGGTGCCGGTGCACTACGGCACGTACTGGCCCATCGGGATGGACGCGATCCGGCCGCACGAATTCCACGCGCCGGGCGACGAGTTCGTGCGCAAGGCGGCGCTGCTCGCGCCGAAGGTGACCGTGCACCGGCTCGGCCACGGCGAGCGCGTCAGACCGGAGGCGGGTCGGTGATCGCGGAACTCTCCGACCTGGTCGGGCGGTTGGGCGAGGCGGCCGGTCAACTGCCCCCGGAGTCCACCCAGCAGGCGGTCGGCTACCCGTCCCTGTTCCTGCTGGTGTCGCTGGGCGCGCTGGTACCGGTGGTGCCCACGGGGGCGGTGGTCAGCTCGGCCGCCGTGGTGGCCTTCCACCAGACCGCGCCGCTGGCGCTGCTCTTCGTCTTCCTGGTCTCCTCGCTGGCCGCGTTCGCCGGCGACGTGGTGCTGTACTGGCTCGGCAGCCGGGGCGTGCGCTCGAAGAACGGCTCCCGCTGGCTGGAGGCGCTGCGGTCCCGTGCCGCGCCGGACCGCCTCGACCAGGCGCAGCGCAAGCTGTCGGAGCACGGGGTGACCGTCCTGGTCCTCTCCCGCCTGGTCCCGGCCGGGCGCATCCCGATCATGCTGGCGTGCCTGCTGGCCCGGATGCGCCTGCGCGATTTCGTCCGCGGCGACGCGCCCGCGTGCCTGGCCTGGGCGGCCACCTACGCGCTCATCGGCATCCTGGGCGGCTCGCTGTTCCCCGAACCCTGGCAGGGCGTGGTCGCCGCGGTCGCCCTGACCGTCCTGGTCGGCACCGCCCCCGCCCTCTGGCGCCGCGTCCGCCGCCCACGCCACGCGGGGTGACGGGCGGGGGCGCCGGGGGCGCCGAGGGCGCCCGGCTCGGGGGTCAGCGCGGCGGCGGACGGCCCGGGCGGCCCGGGCGGCCACCGGGCTTCCGGGCCCAGAAGGGGTGGCCGATCGCGGCAGGGACGGCCAACCGCAGCCGGGTACCGGGGCGCCCGGCCTCGGAAAGGCACCGGTCCCGGCGGGACGGCTCGTTCGGGTGAGCTCGAACCCGTCAAGCCGATCCGTGGTGGCGATCGCGCCCCCTGCGTGCGGCGGGCGAACGCCCCCGGGAGCGCGGGTGCCCGCTCCCGTCGCCCGGGACGCGGGACGCTCCCTGGCTGCCGAACCTTCCCTGGTTTCGAGGTGCCGCGCCCGGAAGGCCGCCGGCCACCGAGCCGACCAGTCTCGGCGGGACGGTCGGCCACAGGCCGCAGCCCCGCCCTGAAAGGGCGGCCCGGTGCACGGCTGTCAGCACGTCGGCGGTGGGCGTCGCACGTCCCGGGCGGGGGCGGTCAGCGCTCCGGGCGCGGTGGGCCAACCCCGGGCCCGACCCGGAAGCGCGACCGTCCCGAAGGGCAGCGGCAGGAAGACGCGCGAGCGCTGCGGCGGCCCGGCCCGGGTGGTCAGCGCTCCGGACACGGCGCGCCCGGACCGGCCGGCCCGAGGGCCGGGCAGCCAGCGCGACGGCGGCGGGCGTCGCACGTCCCCGTGGCCCGGGCGGTCAGCGCTCCAGGCCCGGACCGGGCCCCGCGTCGCCCAGCTCGTGGAGGACGCCCGCGAGCCGGCCCAGCGCCGCGTCCACGTGCGGGAGGCGGAGGACGTCCGGGGCGGTCAGGGCCGCGTGCTGTTCGTCCGGGGTGCTGCCCAGCAGCGGGCCGGTCGACAACCGGACGCGCAGCGCGCCGAGTTCGTCGCCGAAGCGGTGGCCGCCGGGGACCGAGGTGCCGAGGAGGCCGCCGAGGTGGTCCTCCAGCTCCATGGAGTCCCCCACGCCCCGCTCCGCGAGCCCGGCCCGCAGCGGGCCGAGGTCCGCGTACAGGTGCCGGCCGGCCTGTGGCGGGAGGGCGAGCGCCCCGGCCGCGAGGACGGCCCGGTGCACGGCGGCGGCCAGCCGGGCGTGCACCGCGACCGCCCGTACCGCCCGCTCGGCCACCGCCTCCGGCTCACCGAGGACGTACGCGGCGGCCGCGGCGAGCGGTGCCGGGACGACCGCGCCGAGCGCGGTGATGAAGTCCAGCGTCCGGGCGCGCCGGGCGGCCGCGGCCGCCCCCTGCGGGAACCGGGCCACGGCGACGGGCCACGACTCGGGGGTGAGCGCGCCGACGAGATCGCTGATCACGGTCACGTCCCCGGGGCACATCTCGGCGGGGCTCAGCAGCACGGTCGCGGCCGGGGCGTGCAGGGTGTCCCGCCAGGTCTCGTCGCTGATGATGTGCAGCCCCTCCCCGACGGCCGCCTCGCAGGTCTCCCGCAGGGTCTCCGGCGGGGCCACGGTCGCGGTCGGGTCGTCGGCGACGGAGAGCAGCAGGATCCGCGGCCGCCCGCCCTCGGCCCGGACCCGGCGCACGGTCTCCAGCAGGGCGAACGGGTCCGGTACGCCGCCGCACTCGGCCGGTGTGGGGACGTGGTAGGCGGGCCGCCCCAGCAGCCGGGCCTGCGGGACCCACCACGCGGGGCACGGCCGGGGCACCAGCACATCGCCGTCGTACGCGCCGAGCAGCGCGAAGAGCAGCGGCTGCGCGCCGGAGGCGGCGACCACCTCGTCCGGGCCGCAGTGCAGTCCGCGTCGCGCCCAGTAGCCGCAGGCCGCCTCCCGCAGGGCCGCCCCGCCGCCCGGGGGCTCGCCCCGGACCGCACCCGCGGCCGAGGCGAGCACCGCCGCGCTCCCGTCGTCCACGGGCAGCCCGGTCGGCGGCACCGGCGGCCCGTACCGTACGGGCCCGCGCCCGGCGGGCTCACTGCCCTGCATCCGCCACCTCCGTGACCGGCCCGACCGAGGCGCCGGGCGGGCTTCGGCGCCCGGCCCCCGAAGCCCTTTATACGGAGCTTCCCCGGTGATCGCCCGGGGGAGCGGGGCCGAGCCCCGGCCCCGGGGCCTCCCGAGCCGCCGGGCCGTCCGGCCCGCGCCGTCGCCAGACGGCCGGCGGGCGCGGGCGCGTGCAGCAGCGCCAGGGGCGGGCAAGCAGGACGGGCCGCGGCCACCCGGGGGCCGGGGGGCCTGGGGACCTGGGGACCTGGGGGCAGCCTCGCCCGGCGACTCCCCCGTCACCGACGGGAATCGTCCCGGACCCGGCAGGAACGGGCACGACGTGCCCCGGGCAGACGGCGGCACCGGCCCACCCCCGGGGGGCGGGCGCGACCGTGCCCGGGCGGGTCCGGACGTTCCCAAGGCGGGGGGCAACACGCCCCGGGGCGGGGCCGGGGCCCGCGACACGGACGGCCCCACCCCTCACCAGCCCCGCGTAGCCCCCACCCCCGCGGGGTAGGCGGCTCGCATGGCAACCCTCCGTAGACAGCCCGCGCCGCCACCGTCCCTGCGCGCCCGGGCCTCCGCGCTGTTCGGCGCATGGGACCGGGCGGTGTTCCACACCGTGGCGAGCCGGGAGTGGCCCGGTGCCGAGCCGGTGCTGCCCCGGCTGAGCCGCGGTGCGAACCACGGGCTGCTGTGGTTCGGCGCGGCGGCCGGTATCGCCGCGCTCGGGCGCGGTGCCCGGTCCCGGCGCGCGGCCGTGCGCGGCGTGGCCTCCCTCGCCGTCGCCTCCGCCGTGATCAACACCGTGGGCAAGCACTCCGTGCGCCGGGCGCGCCCGATCCTGGACGGCGTGCCGGTGATACGGCAGCTCAAGCGGCAGCCGATCACCACCTCGTTCCCGTCCGGGCACTCCGCCTCCGCCGCCGCGTTCGCGACCGGCGTGGCCCTGGAGTCGAAGGGGTGGGGCGCGGTCGTCGCCCCGGTCGCCGCCTCCGTGGCCTTCTCCCGCGTCTACACCGGGGTGCACTACCCGAGCGATGTGCTGGTGGGCGCGGCGCTCGGCGTCGGGGCCGCGTTCGCGGTGCGCGGTCTGGTGCCGACCCGGTCCCAGCTTCCGCCGCCGGGCCGCCCCCGCGAGAGCGCGCCCGCGCTGCCGGAGGGCGAGGGCCTGGTGGTCGTCGTGAACCGCGAGTCCGGTACGGCGGACTGCGCCTCGGCCGTCCGGTCCGCGCTCCCCCTCGCCGAGGTCGTCGAGTGCGCCCCGGACGAGCTGTCCGAGCAGCTGGCGAAGGCCGCCGAGGGAGCGAGGGCGCTGGGCGTCGTCGGGGGCGACGGGACGGTCAACCTGGCCGCCACCGTGGCCGTGACGCGCGGTCTGCCGCTCGCCGTGTTCCCCGGCGGCACGCTCAACCACTTCGCCTACGACCTCGGCATAGAGGATGTCGTGGACACCTGCCGCGCCGTGGCGGCGGGCGAGGCGGTCGGGGTGGACCTGGGGCGCTTCCGGCCCGGTCCGGGCGGCCGCGGCGACGCGGGCTACTTCCTCAACACGTTCAGCCTGGGTGTCTACCCCGAGCTGGTGCGCATCCGGGAGCGCTGGTCGCCGAGGATCGGCGCCTGGCCGGCCGGGGTGCTGGCCGCGAGCCGGGTGCTGCGGGGCGAGCACCCGCTGACGGCGGACGTCCAGGGCGAGCGCCGCCCGATGTGGCTGATCTTCGCGGGCAACGGCGTCTACAAGGGCGTCGGCCCCACCCCCGGCCACCGCCTCGACCTCGCGGACGGCCTGCTGGACGTGCGCGTGGTGCACGGCGGCCGGCTGCCGGGGCTGCGGCTGCTCGGCGCGGCGGTGGCGGGCAAGCTCCAGCGCTCGCCCGTGCACGCGGCCCGGCAGTTGCAGGAGCTGCGGATCGGCGGCCTCGAACCGGGGACGCTGCTCGCCTTCGACGGCGAGGTGGCCGAGGCGCCGCGCGAACTGGTCGTGGACAAGTTGGTGGACGGGCTGACCGTCTACCGCCCGCTGCGGCTGCTCTAGAAGCCGTCGGGACACGGCCCGCGCCCACCGAAAAAAACGGATCGACGCGGGGCCCGCACCCCCACCACCATGGTCGTACCGCCGGGAGCGGCCGGCCACGGGGGTGCCGGTCGCCCGGCGGCTCCCGCGCGGCCGTGTGCCCGCGGGGCCTCGGCCTGTCCGGCCCCACCCACGACGCCGGCCCACCCGCCCCGGCCGTCACCGGCGCCAGGTGCGGCCGGGAGGTTCACCCCGTGCCGTGCCCCTGAGACGCGAAAGCGCGGACGTACCGCCGCTGCCACGGCGTCTCCACCGCGTGCCGGTCGTAGTGCCGGCGGACGTACGCGACCGCCTCCGCCGCCGGGACCCCGTCGACAACCGCCAGGCAGGCGAGGGCCGTTCCGGTGCGTCCCCGGCCGCCGCCGCAGGCGAACTCGACGCGTTCCACCGCCGACCGCCGCCATGCCTCCGTGAACAACTCCCGTGCCAGGGCACGGTCCTTGGGCAGCCGGAAGTCCGGCCACGGCAGCCAGCGCGCCTCCCAGGGCACGGGGGGCGGCTCCTTGCCCAGCAGATAGACGGCGAACTGCGGTTCCGGCCCGTCCGGCAGCGGCCGCCGCAGCCCGCGCCCCCGCACCGTGCGGCCTGAGGGCAGCGCCAACACCCCGTCCCCCGCCGGGTCCCAGGTCTCCGCCACCTCGCGCTCCTCCGCCATGACCCCATCCTGTCAGTCCAGTATGCGATACGCGGGTCTCGTATCGCGATACGCGGGCGTACGGTGGAAACCGCCGCCCGGCTCCCGCCGGACACTCCCAGGGAAGGGGTACCTCCGCCATGCCGGAAGAAGCCGTGGACACCGCGCGGGAGACCGCCGTCTACACGCACGGGCACCACGAGTCCGTGCTGCGCTCGCACACCTGGCGCACCGCCCGGAACTCCGCCGCGTACCTCCTCGGCGAACTGCGTCCGGGGCTGGCCGTCCTGGACGTGGGCTGCGGGCCGGGGACCATCACCGCCGACCTCGCCGCGCTCGTCGCGCCGGGCGGGAGCGTCACGGGCGTCGACGCGGCGGAAGGCGTGCTCCGCACGGCTCGCGCCACGGCGGAAGAACGCGGCCTGGACGGCGTCCGGTTCGACGTCGCGGACGTCCACGCGCTGCCGTTCCCGGACGACTCCTTCGACGTGGTGCACGCGCACCAGGTCCTCCAGCACGTCGGCGACCCCGTGCGGGCGCTGCGCGAGCTGCGGCGGGTGTGCCGGCCGGGCGGGGTGGTGGCGGCCCGCGACAGCGACTACGGCGCGTTCACCTGGTACCCGCGGTCCCCGGCGCTCGACGGCTGGCTGGAGCTGTACCGGACGGTCGCCCGCGCCAACGGCGGTGAGCCGGACGCCGGACGGCGCCTCAAGTCCTGGGCGAGGGCCGCCGGCTTCACCGACATCACCGCCACCGCGACGAACTGGTGCTTCGCCACCCCGGAGGAACGCGCCTGGTGGAGCGGCCTCTGGGCGGACCGCACGACCGCCTCCGGCTACGCCCGCCTGGCAGTCGACGGCGGCCACGCGGACGAGGCGCGCCTCGCGGCGATCGCGGACGCCTGGCGGGCGTGGGGCGCGGACGAGGACGGGTGGTTCATGGTCCCGCACGGCGAGATCCTCTGCCGGGTGTGACCGGGCCGCGCCGGTGACGCGGCCGTACTCCGCAAGGTCCATACTCCGCACCGGTGTTCACCTGTGCCGGTGGTCCCGGCCCGATCCCGCCCCGGCGGCCGGTCCGCCTGCGCCAGGGTGGGCGGATGCGCCGCACCCCGTTACCGCCCGCGATCCCCGCCGCCGTGCTCACCGTGCTCGTGCTCGGCACGGCGGTCACCGGCTGTGTGTCCCTCCCGCCCCCGCCGGAGCGCCGCCCCTCGCCTTCCCCGTCTCCGTCCCCGTCCCCCTCTCCTTCGTGGCGGATGCCGACCCAGTCCACGGCCCGGGAGGCCCTGCTGTCCACGGCGCCCCGCGAGCCGAGGCCCACGCCCCCGCCCGTCCGGCGGGCCGCTCCCCCACCGGCCTGGACCCCGCCTCCACGCCCGGTACCGCCCCCGGCCCCCGCCCCACCGCGACAGCCGCCGCGCACCGGCCACGACTCCACCATGCGCGAGCTGTGCCGTGCCTCCGACGGGGTGACCGACTCGTCCGTCACGGCCCTCTGCCGGGCCGCCTTCGGCCGCTGAGCCCGGCCGGCGGCCGTCCCCGACCGCCCGTGTCCCTCACGCACCCGGCCAACTACCCTCGCCCGTATGGAGATCCTCGGAACCACGCTCCGCGTCTGCGTCGACGACCTGGACGCCTCGGCCGCCTTCTACGAACGCCTCACCGGCGCCCCGCCCCTGCGCTTCGAGCGCGGCGGGGTGTCCGTCGCCGCCGTCGGGTGCTTCCTGCTGATGAGCGGCCCGGCGGAGGAGCTGGAGATCCTGCGCAAGGTGTCCGCGACCATCGCGGTGACGGACGTGGACGAGGCCCACCGGACCCTCACCGCCAACGGCGCCCACATCCTCGCGGGCCCCGTCCCCACCCCCGTGGGCCGGAACCTGGTCGCCCTGCACCCGGACGGCTCGGTTTTCGAGTACGTGGACCGCAAGGGGGAGTGACGCGTCGGCGGGCCCGCGTTCAGCGCACGCGGGCGCGCATCTCCCGGGTGACCGCCCAGCGTTCGTGGTCCCGCCAGGCGCCGTCGATGAGCAGGAAGCCGGGCGAGAACCCCTCCAGCCGGAACCCGGCGGAACGGACGAGGGCGAGGGAGGCGGTGTTGCCCGGCTGGATGTTGGCCTCCAGCCGGTGCAGGCCCCGGGGCCCGAAGGCGTGGTCCAGGACCAGCCCCAGCGCCTCCCCCATCAGCCCCCGGCCCGCCGCGTGCGCGAACGCGCCGTAGCCGAGGGCCCCGCTCAGGAACGCGCCCTCGACGATGTTGTTGATGTTGACGAAGCCCGCGATGCGGCCGGTGGCGCGCTCGACCACCAGGAACCCGGCCCGCGCCGGGTCCTCGATCAGCCGGGTCGCGTACCCGGCGTACGCCTCGTCCGTCTGCGGCGGGAACAGCCACGGCCGGTGCAACTCGGTGCTCCGGCGCGCGTGCGCGGTGAACTCGGGCCCGTCGGCGAGGGTGAACGGCCGCAGCCCCACCCGCTCGCCGATGGCCGTACAGCGTGCGCTCAACGCGGCAGGCGGACAGCGCCGTCCAGGAAGCACGCCCAGCTGTCCGGCGACACGGCCAGGCCCCGGCGCGCGGTGTCCTTGGAGTCCCTGACGTGCACGGCGCCGGGAGTGACGGCGACCTCCACGCAGTCGCCGCCGTCCGATCCGCTGTAGCTGCTCTTCACCCAGACCAGCCGCGAGCCGCGCTCGCTCCATTCGTTGCTCATGCGTCCGCTTCTCCTGCCAGCCGCGCGATCCGACGTGCCGGCTCCTCGGCGTTCAGAGCCTGCGAACGCAGCTTGCCATATCGAAGCCCCAGGCCGCTGACCTTGTCCGCGTCACCGACAACGTGCCCCACGCCCTGCGACTCGAAGTACCCCACATGCCGGTGCTCCACCGACTCCACGAGCACGAAGCCGCCGTTCAGCCCGGGGTGGAAGCCGCGGCCGGACGGCATCACCTGGATCTCGACGTTGCGCGTGGCGCCCACCTTCAGCAGATGCCGCATCTGCCTGCGCATCAGCTCCGGTTCACCGACCGGGTTCGTGAGCGCCGCGTCCTCGATGACGAAGGACACCTCGACCAGCGGCGTCCGCGTCAGGATCTTCTGCCTGCTCAGCCGCGCCTCGGTGTGCTGCTCCACGATCTCCTCGTGCAGCGGCGGGCAGTGGCCCGCGAACAGGGCCCGGATGTACTCCTCGGTCTGGAGCAGGCCCGGTACGAGCAGCGGGTCGTAGGCGAAGCGGCTCACCGCCTCGGTCTCGATGAGGGCGAAGTCCTGGAAGAAGGCGGGCAGTTTGGCCCGGTCCACGTCGTCCTGGAGGACGGCGAGCGCACCGCCCGCGTCCAGGAAGCGTTCCGCCGCTTCGGTGAACGCGGACTTCGCCGGGCGGCGGCCCTGTTCCACGGAGGCGGTCTGCTCCAGCGAATAGCCGATGGCCACGGCCAGTGCCTGCTGGGTGACGTTCGCCCGTTCGCGGAAGAGTTTGAGCAGCTTTCCGTAACCCACCCAGATGACCGGGCGGTCGTCTTCCTTGTCCTTGTCCTTGCCCTGCTTGTTCCTGCGGCTGTTCGCCATGTGTCACGTCCCCACCGTGTCCACGCTCCGACGCCTGTGTTGCCTCCGGTCAGGGAACGCCGGGCGCGGGGCGTCCGTCACGGGGCAGGACCCGTACAACGACCGGGCCCACCCGTACAACGGCCGACCCCTACAACGCCCGCGCCCTCAGCTCAGGGCCGGCTGATCCACCGTCAGTGTCCTCGCGTCCGCGTCCAGGACCGCCCGGACGCCCAGGGGCACGGTCAGGGACCGGTCGCCGTGGCCGAAGCCGAACTCCTCGACGACCGGGACGCCCAGCGGGCCGAGGCGGTCGGCGAGGACGGCGCGGAAGTCCTCGTAGGGGCCGCAGTCGGCCCAGGAACCGAGGAGGACGCCCGCGACGCCCTCCAGCCAGCCGGCGCGCAGGAGTTGGGTGAGCATGCGGTCGACGCGGTAGTCCTCCTCGCCGACGTCCTCCAGGAGGAGGAGCCCGCCCCGGGCCGAGGCGCGGCCGTGCGGGGTGGCGAGGTCGGCGGCGAGGAGGGCGAGGCAGCCGCCGAGGGTGACACCGGCGGCGCGGCCGGGGGTCAGGGTGCGGGCGCCGGGCAGGGCCTCGATCGTGCGGACGGTCTCGGGGGCGAAGAGGGTGGCCCGCAGGGCTTCCTGGGTGCGGGTGTCCTTGAGGAAGACGGCGGTGCCGCACATCGGCCCGTGCAGGGTGGCGACGCCCGCGCGGACGGCGAACGCCTCGTGCAGGGCGGTGATGTCGCTGTAGCCGACGAGGGGCTTGGGCGGGGCCGCGCGCACCGCGTCCCAGTCGACGAGGTCCACCATCCGCTGGGCACCGTAGCCGCCGCGGGCGCAGAGCACGGCCGCGTACGCGGGGTCGCACCAGGCGTCGGTCAGGTCGCGGGCGCGGGCCGTGTCGTCGCCCGCGAGGTAGCCCAGACGGGAGTGGGTGTCGCGGACGTGCGGCAGGACGACCGGGTCGAGGTCCCAGCCGCGCAGGATGTCGAGGCCCGCGTCGAGCCGGTCCGCGGGGACGGGCCCGCTGGGCGCGACCACGGCGACCCGGTCGCCGGGGACCAGCCGGGGCGGCCGGAGGAGCGCGGGCACGGGCACGGGTACGGAGGCATCCGGTGAGGACGGCGGGGTCATGTGCGCAGCTCCAGTTCCGGCACGTCCTCACGCGCCAGCCCGAACACCCTGCTGTAGAGACCGAGTTCCGCCTCCAGCGCCGCCACCATGGTCTCCGCCCGCCGGAACCCGTGCCCCTCCCCCTCGAAGGCGAGATAGGCGTGCGGGACGCCCCGCCCGGCGGTCTCCGCGAGGAAGCGCTCGCACTGCTCGGGCGGGCAGATCACGTCGTCCAGGCCCTGGAGGATCAGGAACGGCGCGGTGATCCGGTCGACGTGGTTCGCGGGCGAGCGCTCCCGGTAGCGGCCGGGGACCTCGGCGAGCGGGCCGACCAGGGTTTCGAGGTAGCGGGACTCGAAGTCGTGCGTCTCCCCCGTGGCCCAGGCGTACAGGTCCAGGATCGGGTAGACGATCACACCGCAGGCGTACACATCGGTGCCGGTCAGGGAGGCCGCCGTCGTCCAGCCGCCCGCGCTGCCGCCGCGGATCGCGAGGCGGGCCGGGTCCGCGGTGCCCTCGTCGGCGAGGGCGCGGGCGACGGCCGCGCAGTCCTCCACGTCCACGACGCCCCACTGCTCGCGCAGCCGCTCCCGGTAGGCGCGCCCGTAGCCGGTGGAGCCGCCGTAGTTCACCTCGGCGACGCCGATGCCGCGCGAGGTGAAGTAGGCGATCGCCAGGTCGAGGACGAGCGGGGCCCGGCCGGTGGGCCCGCCGTGGGCCCACACCACATAGGGCGGCAGCTCCTCGCCGGGCGCGACCCGGTCGGGGCTGTGCGGCGGGTAGACATGAGCGTGGATCTCCCGGCCGCCGGGGCCGGTGAAGGTGCGGATCTGCGGCTCGGGGTAGTACGCGGGGTCGACCGGGTCCGCGTGCGGGCTGCCGGCGACCCGGGCCCGCCCGGTGCGGGTGTCGAGTTCGACGACCTCGGGGGCGCTGCGCGGGCTGGCGGCGACGCCGAAGACCCGGTCGCCGCAGACGGCGAGGGTGGCGGCCCACTCGGTCCAGGGGCCCGGCGCGTCGACGAGTTCGCCGCTCTCCGGGTCCAGTATCCCGAGGGCGGTGGCGCCCCGGCCGTGGACGACGGCGAGCAGTCCGCCGGGCAGGACGGCGAACCAGCGGGAGCCCGGCTGCCAGAGTGGCCCGCCGAACTCCTCCTGCCGTCCGGGGCACAGGGCCTCGGCGGGGGCGAAGCCGTCGCCGGCCGGGCGGGCGCGGCGGACCTCCCACCAGCCGCCCGCGTCGGAGACGTACAGCAGGGACCCGTCGGGCGCCCAGTCCACCTGGCAGACGGACTCCGTCGCGCTCCCGGCCACCGCGCGCACGGCGGTGAGGGTGCCGTCCGGGCCGAGGTCGCCGACCATCACCTCGGTGCCGTCCCACGGCATCCGGGGGTGGTCCCAGGCCAGCCAGGCGGCGCGCCGGCCGTCCGGGGAGAGCCGGGGTCCGGTGAGGAACCGGTGCCGGTCGTCGGTGAGTTCGCGGATCGCGGCCCGGTCGGCGGCGGCCGAGCCGTCGAGCGGGACGGCGGCGAGGACCCGGCGGACATCGGTGGGCCCCTCGCCCGTGAACTCCTCCAGGACGCACCACACCTCGCCCCGCTCCGGCAGCACCAGCGGCTCCATCCAGCGCAGCCCGCCCCCGGTGGCGGACACGGGGGTGAGCGGGCGGGGCTCGGCGCCGGGGGTGTCGGGCTCGTACGCGTAGAGCCGCTGGTCGGGGAAGTGGACGAAGACCACCAGCGGGCCGGACCCGGCGCGGGGGACGCCCGCCCAGGGCAGGCCGCCGTACTCGTGGACGCGGCTGCGCACGTTCCACGGCGCGGGCAGCGCGGTCTCCTCGCGGCCGTCCGCGCGCAGCCGCACCAGGGTGCGCCGGCCGCCCTCCTCCGGGCGGGGCGCGGTCCACCACACCTCCTCGCCGACCGTGCCGAGGTGGTCGGGCCGGCCGTCGTGCGCGGCGGCGAGCTCCGCGCCGATCGGGGAGGGCCAGGTTCCGTACGGTCCGGTGGGTACCAAGGGGGGTCTCCTAAGCGGACCGGAGGAAGTGGTCGAGGACGCGGACGCCGAAGTGGAGGGCGTCGACGGGGACGCGCTCGTCGACGCCGTGGAAGAGGGCGTTGTAGTCGAAGCCGGGCGGCAGCTTGAGCGGGGTGTAGCCGTAGCCGGTGATGCCGAGCCGGGAGAAGGCCTTGGCGTCGGTGCCGCCGCCCATGCAGAAGGGGACGGTGCGCGCGTCCGGGTCGAAGCGTTCGACGGCGGCCCGGAGCCTGGCGAAGGTGGGGGTGTCCACCGGTGCCTGGAGGGGGATCTCGCGGTGGTAGTAGTCCCAGTCGACGTCCGGGCCGGTGAGTTCGTCCATGGTGGCGGCGAACTCCTCCTCGGCTCCGGGGACCATCCGCCCGTCGACATGGGCGCGGGCGTGGCCGGGGATCACGTTCACCTTGTAACCGGCGTCCAGCATCGTCGGGTTGGCGCTGTTGCGCACGGTGTTCTCGACGATCCGGGCGGCCGGGCCGAGGCGTTCCAGGAGGGCGTCCACATCGAAGGCGGGGTCGTCCAGGTCGGCGTCGAGGCCGTGCAGGGCGGCGAGTTCGGTGAGGGCGGCGCGGACGGTCGGGCTGAGGCGGACGGGCCAGCGGTGCTCGCCGATGCGGTGGACGGCGGCGGCGATCCGGGTGACCGCGTTGGCGCGGTTGACCTTGGAGCCGTGCCCGGCGCGGCCGTTGGCGGTGAGCCGGAGCCAGGCGGTGCCGCGTTCGCCCGCGCCGATCGGGTAGAGGGACATGCCATTGGCGTGCAGGGTGTACGCGCCCGACTCGCTGATGCCCTCGGTGCAGCCCTCGAAGAGGTGCGCGTGCTCGCCCGCCAGGAAGCGGGAGCCGTCGATCGCGCTGTCCTCCTCGTCGGCGGTGTACGCGAGGACGATGTCCCGCCGGGGGCGCACCCCGTGGCGGGCCCAGGCGCGGACGACGGCCAGGACCATGGCGTCCATGTTCTTCATGTCGACCGCGCCCCGGCCCCAGACGACGCCGTCGCGGACCTCGCCGGAGAACGGGTGGACGCTCCAGTCGCCGGGTTCGGCGGGGACGACGTCCAGGTGGCCGTGGACGAGGAGGGCGTCGGCGGACGGGTCGGTGCCGGGGACGCGGACGACGAGGTTGGCGCGGCCGGGGGTGCGTTCCAGGAGCACCGGGTCGAGTCCGGCGTCGGTGAGCCGCTGCGCGCAGTACTCGGCGGCCGGGCGCTCCTTGCAGTCGCCGCCGCCCCGGTTGGTGGTGTCGATGCGGATCAGCTCGGAGGTGAAGGCGACCACCTCGTCCAGCGCCCTCGCGTCCACGGGGTCCGCGGACGGGGTCGGGAGCGGGTCGGGAATCGTCGGCTCAGCCATACTGCTCCTCCACGGCCGCGGAGACGATCGTGGTGACCGCCTTGAACGTGCGGATGCCTTCGTACATGGTCGGGCTGGTGTAGGCGACCCGCCGCTCACCGGGCGCGGGCGCGACCCCGGGGACGACGGTCGCGGCGGCGGCGAGGTGGGCCGCGTCGAACTCGATCTCCACGGTGAACGGGCCGTCGCTCGCGGGCTCGTGACGGACGGCCAGGGCGGCGGCCTCCCGGGCGGCGGCGCGGATCTCGGCGGCGGTCCGGGTGGGGGTGCGGCAGACGGCCGCGTACCGGGAGACATGGTCCTTGACCGCGACCTTCAGGGCGCCGGGCGCGTAGCCGAGGGCGTCCTCGCAGGTCAGGTCGTCCCCGGTGACCAGGACGACGGGGACGCCGTACTCGGCGACCACGCGCGAGTTGAGCAGGCCCTCACTGGCGCGGACGCCGTCCAGCCAGACGCCGGTGACGGAGTTGGCGAGATAGGTGTGGGCGAGGACGCCCTCGTCGCCGGCGCCGGTGTGGTAGCCGACGAAGGCGATGCCGTCGACGTCGCCGTGCTGCACGCCCTCGACCATGGAGAGGGCCTTGTGCCGGCCGGTGAGCATCTGGACGCGCTCGTCGAGCTGTTCGAGGAGGAGGTTGCGCATGGTCCAGTGCGCCTCGTTGACGAGGACCTCGTCGGCGCCGCCGTCGAAGAACCCGAGGGCGGCGGCGTTGACGTCGGAGGTGAACAGCGTACGGCAGCGTTCCCACTGGGGGGTGCCCGGCAGCACATCGGCCGGCCAGGTCACACCTGTGGTGCCCTCCATGTCGGCGCTGATGAGAATCCGCACGGCTCGCTCTCCGTTCGACGGTGCCACGAACGGCGAGTCTAGACGTGGGAGGGGCTGGCGGGGCGCGGGTGGAGGGTGGTGCGGCCCGGCCGGGTGGCCGGACCGCACCGGGTGGGTCAGTGCAGCGCCTTCTCCAGGGCGGCGAGCGCCGAGGCGAGTTCGTCCGCCGTGATGGTCAGCGGCGGGGCGATGCGGATGGTGGAGCCGTGCGTGTCCTTGACGAGGACGCCCTCGGCCATCAGGCGTTCGCTGATCTCGCGGCCGGTGCCGATGGCCGGGTCGATGTCGACGCCCGCCCACAGTCCCCGGGCGCGGAAGCCGACGACACCCCGGCCGAGGAGCGCGGTGAGCCCGTCCCGCAGGCCGGTGCCGAGGTCGGCGGCGCGGGCCTGGAACTCGCCGGTGGCCAGCAGGTCCACGACGGCCGAGCCGACGGCCGCCGACAGCGGGTTGCCGCCGAAGGTGGAGCCGTGCTCGCCGGGCCGCAGCACGGACATGACGTCCCGTCGGCCGACGACCGCGGAGACGGGCACGATGCCGCCGCCGAGGGCCTTGCCCAGGAGGAGCAGGTCGGGGCGGACGGACTCGTGGTCGACGGCGAGGGTGGTGCCGGTGCGGCCGAGGCCGGACTGGATCTCGTCGGCGATGAAGAGGGTGTTGGTGCGGGCGGTGATCTCCCGTACGGCGGCGAGGTAGCCGTCGTCGGGGATGAGGACGCCCGCCTCGCCCTGGATGGGCTCGATGAGGACGGCCGCGGTCGTCTCGTCGATCGCGGCCTCCAGCGCGGCCGGGTCGTTGTACGGGACGACCCGGAAGCCGGGGGTGAAGGGGCCGAAGCCGGCGCGCGCGGTCTCGTCGGTGGAGAAGCTGACGATGGTGGTGGTGCGGCCGTGGAAGTTTCCGTCCGCGACCACGATGGTGGCCCGGTCGGGGGCGACGCCCTTCACCTCGTACGCCCACTTGCGGGCGATCTTGACGGCGCTCTCGACGGCCTCGGCGCCGGTGTTCATCGGCAGGGTCACATCGAGGCCGGTGAGGGCGGCGAGGCCCTCGGCGAAGCCGGCGAGGCGGTCGTTGTGGAAGGCGCGGGAGGTGAGGGTCAGCTCGTCGAGCTGGCGGTGGGCGGCCGCGATCAGGCCGGGGTGGCGGTGGCCGAAGTTGAGGGCCGAGTACCCGGCGAGGAGGTCCAGATAGCGCCGGCCCTCCACGTCCTCCACCCAGACGCCCTCGGCGCGGGCGACGACCACGGGCAGCGGGTGGTAGTTGTGCGCGAGGACGTCCTCCTCGGCGCGGATGAGCTCGGCGGAGGAGCGCCGGGTGCGGTCGGGGGTGAGGGTCATGCGCGGATCTCCTGGGTGCAGCACTTGATGCCGCCGCCGGCCTTGTGGAACTCGGACAGGTCGACGGGGACGGGGTCGTAGCCGTGCTCGGTGAGCCGGGCGGACAGGCCGGTCGCCTGGGGGGCGACGATGACGTGCTTACCGTCCGAGACGGAGTTGAGCCCGAAGGCCATGGCGTCCTCGCGGGTCGCGGTGACGGCGTCGGGGAACATGCGGGTCAGCACCTCGCGGCTGCCCGGCGAGAAGGCGTCCGGGTAGTAGCAGACGTTCGCCTGCCCGTCGCCGTGGCCGTCGTCGAGGACGAAGAGCGCGGTGTCGAGGTGGTAGAAGTACGGGTCGACCAGGGTCAGCCCGATGACGGGCGTGCCGAAGAACTCCTGCGCCTCGCGGTGGGCGTCGGGCGTGGTGCGGAAGCCGTGGCCGGCGAGGACGAAGCCGCCGACGGGCACCAGGTCGCCCTCGCCCTCGCAGACCGACTCGGGCCGGTGGACGACATAGCCGGCGTTCTTGAACCAGGCTTCGAAGGCGGCCTCCTCGCCCCGGCGCTGCGGCGCGTGGAAGCGGGAGCCGAAGACGCGCCCGCCGAGGACGAGGGCGCAGTTGGCGGCGAACACCATGTCGGGCAGCCCGGGTTCGGGCCGGGCGTGCTCGACGGTGTGGCCGAGGTCGCGGTAGGTGCGGACGAGGGTCTCCCACTGGGTGCGGGCGAGGGCCCGGTCGACCGGGGAGTCCTCGCTCATCCAGGGGTTGATGGCGTACTGCACGTCGAAGTACCGGGGTTCGCAGACCAGGTAGCGCCTGGCACGGGGCACACGCATGAGAGACACCGAAGGGATCCTCCTGCTCGACTCGATATCCGGTGACGCATGTCCGGTGACAGCTCAACGGTAGGAATCGGGGTGGAGGGGCGACAAGAGCGGACGGCTGCGCGTACGCGCAGGAATGCTGCGTTGTCGGGGCGCGCTGCGAAGGATTCCGTCCCGGGCCGGTCAGAGGGTCCCGGTGGCGGACCCACCGGCCGCCGGGTCCGCGGGGGCGGCCTGGGCGGCGCCGGCCTCGGGGCTGGCCGTGAGCAGATGGGAGAGGACCATATAGCTGATCGTCTTGCGGATGAACGGCTCGGTCCGGATGCGCTCCAGGACCTCCTCGAAGTGCTCCACGTCGCGGGCGCGGACGTGCAGCAGGGCGTCCGCGCCGCCGGTCACGGTCATGGCGGCCATGATCTCCGGGTAGTCGCGCACGACCTCGGCGAGGCGCCGGGGCGGGGCGGCGCCCTCGCAGTACACCTCGACATACGCCTCGGTGCGCCAGCCGAGGGCCGAGGGGCGGACGGTGGTGGTGAAGCCGGTGATGACGCCGTCCTCGCGGAGCCGGTCCACACGGCGTTTGACGGCGGTGGCGGAGAGGCCGATGGCGGCGCCGATCTCGGTGAAGCTGGTGCGCGCGTTCTCCACCAGGGCGGCGACGATCCTGCGGTCGAGGTCGTCGAAGGACAGGGGCCTGTGGTTCATGGCGTGGGTCTCTCCGTTCGGGCCGGGGGGCGCGGAGCGGGCGCGGATCACGGGGCGCGCCCATGGAACCATCCCGGACGGGCGGCCCGGGGCCCTCGGGCGCGCGCCCGGGTGGCCGGTCGGGGCGGTCGGCCCGGCCACCCGGGCGGCCGGTCGGGGCGTGTCGACGACATTGCCGGCCGCGTCCAGCAGGGTCACCCGCGCGTCCTCCACGGTGCGCCCGTCCCCGGCGCGGACCGTGCCCCGCAACACCGCGCCGCCCGCCAGTTCGATGTCCTGCCGGGTCTCGCGGGAGGGCTGGACGCTGACCGGGTGGGCGGCCGGGCGGAAGGCGGGGGTCCGGCGGGGGCGTCACCGGCCGGTGCGGTCTCGTCCTTCACCAGCGTGCTGCCGCCCACGGAGCTGCCCCCCTCATCGCCTCACGTGCAGGGTGATCGCCCCGCACGCGAGGGTCATTCTTCGCATCACGCGCAAAGGGGGAGCAAGTCGGGCAGTGCGCCCCCGGACCGCCCAACAGGGCCGCGCGGGGGCGCACTTGGGGCGCTCATCAGGGGCTTTCCAGCCGGGGTGCACGCCGGTGGCGGGCGGACGGGGCGCCGCGAAACCACCCGCTCCGGTGAGGGGCGCGCACCCCGGGGCAACGCGCCCTGCGCCGCGCCGCACACGCCGGGAGCGCGCCGCCCACCCGGGACCCGGCGCGCCCCGCGCTCCCGTCAGCCCCGGGCGACGTGCGCCGCGAGGTTGGCGAGCAGCGCGTCGTAGATCCGGGCGAGGCCCTTGGGCGCGAAGGTCTTCTCGAAGAAGCCGCCGATGCCGCCCGCGCCGTTCCAGACGGTGGTGACGACGACGCGCGACTGCCCCTCCCCGGCCGGGGTGACCCGCCAGGTGGTGACCATCGAGGAGTTGCGGTCCTTCTCGACGAGTTCGCCGTCGGTGGGCTCGGTGACCTCCAGCAGGCAGTCGCGGATGCGCTTGCTGGTGGCCTGGAGCTTCCAGTGGACGAGGGTGCCCTCGCCGTCGCCGCCCTCGCGGACCTCGTACTCGCTGAAGTGCTCGGGGAGGACCTTCGCGCGGGTGCCCGCGTAGTCGGCCAGTGCGTCGAACACCGTCTCCGCGTCCGCCGGGATGATCCGTTCCGTGGTCGCCTCGACCTGCGCCATTCCTGTTCCTCCAGCACTCGCTCCAGCGGGTCGCCCCCAACCCAACCACCTCGCTCACCCCCGCCCAAATCCGCCTTGCATCGATCATGGGAACAGGTGTTCTATTCTGGGAACGGCGGTAACGAGGAGGCACACGATGCGCTGGGACAATCTGGCCGAAGGCCCCGCGGCGAGCGGGGACGGAGCCCTCTTCGGCACCTCCGCGGTGACCACCCGGACCTTCGACACCCCCGAGTTCCGGGGGATCACCTTCCACGAGGTCCGGGCCCGTTCGATCCTCAACCGGGTGCCGGGCGCCTCCCGGATGCCGTTCGAATGGACGGTGAACCCGTACCGGGGCTGCACCCATGCCTGCGTCTACTGCTTCGCCCGCAGGACGCACAGCTATCTGGACCTCGACACCGGTCTCGGTTTCGACTCGCAGATCGTGGTCAAGGTGAACGCCCCCGAGCTGCTGCGCCGCCAGCTCGCCTCCCGCCGCTGGCAGGGCGCGCACATCGCGATGGGCACCAATGTGGACTGCTACCAGCGGGCCGAGGGGCGCTACCGGCTGATGCCCGGCATCCTCGCGGCGCTGCGCGACCACGCGAATCCCTTCTCGATCCTCACCAAGGGCACCCTGATCCTGCGCGACCTCGATCTGCTGGTGCAGGCGGCACAGGTGACCGAGGTGGGCATCTCCGTCTCCGTCGGCTCCACCGACCGGGAGCTGTGGCGGACGGTGGAGCCGGGCACCCCCTCCCCCGAGCGGCGGCTCGACGTGGTGCGCACCCTCGCCGATCACGGGATCGGCTGCGGGGTCCTGATGGCCCCGGTGATCCCCTTCCTCGGCGACGGCCCCGAGCAGCTGCGGGAGACCGTCCGGGCCATCGCGGCGGCGGGCGCCACCTCGGTCACCCCGCTGGTACTGCATCTGCGGCCGGGGGCGCGCGAGTGGTTCATGGCCTGGCTGGGCGAGCACCACCCGCATCTGGTCGCGCGCTACGAGCGCATGTACGAGGGGGGCGCGTACGCCCCCACCTGGTACCAGCGCCGGATCACCCGGCGGGTGCACGAACTCGCCGCCGAGTACGGCATCGGGCCGTCCTCGCCCGGCGCCCACCGCACCCCGCGCCGGCCCGCCGCGTCCCCGGAGGCGGCGGAGGCGGCGGAGCCCGGGGCTACCCAGCTCACGCTGCTGTGACCGGTGTGCCACCAGGGGTCCGGGAAGCGTTCACACCACTCCGACGGCCGGTCCAGTAGCTTTTCTCAGTAGCGTGAACAAATCCGCGGGGCCAGGGTGGTGGCCACCGGTGCGGGGAGGGGCGCGGAGATGACGGTGAAGGTACGGGACATGGCCACGGCGGACTGCGCGGCGGTCGCCGCGATCAGAGTGGGCGGCCGGCGGCACGCGTACGCCGGGCTCGTGCCCCAGCCGTACCTGGACGGGATGGACACCGCGGCCGACGCGGCCCGCCACCACGCCTATCTGGCCGACGGCTCGGGCTCGGTGAACGTGGTGGCCGAGCAGCACGGCGAGGTGATCGGCTGGGCCTGCTTCGGCCCGTCCCGCTCCCCGGGCGCCGGTCCGGGCACCTGCGAGCTGTACGCGATCTACGTGCTGCCGGAGCGCATCTCCTCGGGCGTGGGCCACGCGCTGATGGCCGAGGTCACCGGTCGCGCCCGCGCCGCGGGCTTCGCGCGGATGGAGCTGTGGGTCCTGAAGGAGAACGCCCGGGCCCGGCGCTTCTACGAACGCGCCGGCTTCCTGCCGGACGGCACGGAGGAACCTTTCGACGTGGACGGGACGCCCGTCCCGGAGGTCCGCTACGCACGTCACCTGGCCTGAGCGCCCGGCCGGACCCGGCAGCCGGGAGGATGGGGGCATGACGAGAGGCCCTGGAGGGGGAAGCGCCGGCAGCCCCCCGCTGTACCAGCTCAAGGCGGAGTTCTTCAAGACGCTCGGGCACCCGGTGCGCATCCGCGTGCTGGAGCTGCTGAGCGAACGCGACCACGCCGTCTCCGAGATGCTCCCCGTGGTCGGCGTGGAGCCCGCACATCTGTCGCAGCAGCTCGCCGTCCTGCGCCGGGCGAACCTGGTGACCGCGCGGCGGGAGGGCTCGGCCGTGCACTACTCGCTGACCAGCCCCCGGGTGGCCGAACTGCTGCGGGTGGCACGGGGCATCATCGGCGGTGTGCTGGCGGGGCAGGCGGAACTGCTGGAGGACCTGCGGGCGGGCGGGGGCGGCCCCGGCACCGATCCGGAACGCTGAACCGAGCGGCCCCGGCCCGCGCCGTCACTTCTGCGCCTGCTCCCCCACGTAGAACAGCAGCCACACGAACCCCGCGAAGAGATGGGTCGCGAAGACGTACACGAAGACGCGCAGCATCACACCGCGCTCCTTCCAGCGCTCCAGGTCCCTCTCCGCGTCCTTCGCCCGCTCCGCTTCCGTCCGCTCCGCTTCGGCCATGGTGTCTCTCACTTCCTCGTCGGGACGGAGGGGTTCCCCGCCCCGGGCAGCAGTCCGGCCTCGTGCAGCCCGGACCGGGCGGCCGCGACGGCCTCGGCGGTGGTCGGGAACTCGCCGCCGGACGCCGCGAGGGCGCCGAGCACCCCGACGGAGCCGAGCACCCGCCGCTGTTCGGGCCGGATCCCGGACGCCATGACGACGACGCCGCGCCGGGCGAGCCGTTCGACGGCGTCCCTGAGGACGAGGGCGCCGGTCGCGTCGACGGTGAGGACCCGCGACATGCGCAGTACCACCACCCGTACGTCGGTGGCGGCCTCGGCCGGCTCCAGCAGGAAGCGGTGGGCGCCCGCGAAGAACAGGGGCCCGTCCAAGCGGTAGGCGACGATGTGCTCGGCGAGCAGCGCGTGTTCCTCCTCGGTGTGGTCCCCGGGCAGGGCGGGCCGCAGGTCCACCCGGTCCACGCGGGCCTGCCGGGCGACGGCGGCCAGGGCCAGCGCCCCGGCCACCAGCAGGCCGATGATCACCGCCTGGACCAGGTCGAGCAGGAGGGTGGCGAGGGCGGTCAGCACGAGGACGAAGGCGTCGGACCGGGTCGCCCGTGCCATGGCCCGCAGGGCGCCGACCTCGACCATGCGGACGGCGGTGGCCAGCAGCACCCCGGCCAGGGCGGCCAGCGGGATACGGGACACCAGCGGGGCGGCGGCGAAGACGACGACGGCGAGCACGGCCGCGTGCGAGAGCGCGGCGAGCCGCGAGGAGGCGCCGCAGCGGACGTTGACGGCGGTGCGGGCGATGGCCGCGGTGGCGGGGACGCCGCCGAACAGCGGGGCCGCGAGGTTGGCCAGCCCCTGTCCGAACAACTCCCGGTCGGGGTCGTGGCGTTCGCCGTCCGTCATGCCGTCGGCGACGGACGCGGAGAGCAGTGACTCCAGGGCGGCGAGGGCGGCCACCGCGACGGCGGGCGCGAGCAGCGGTCCGACGGCCGACAGGTCCAGGAAGCCGAGCGAGGGCGCGGGCAGTCCGGCGGGCAGCTCGCCGATCGGCCGCACCCCGTCGAGCCCGGCGAGGGGGACGACGGCCGTGGCCGCGGCGACGGCGAGGACGGAGAACGGGACGGTGGGACGCCGGTGGGCCCCGGCGAGCACGATCGCGGCCACGCCCAGGGCGACCGCGAGGGAGGCCCACGCGGGCGAGGCGGCGAAGTCCCGTACCGCGCGCCAGGCGACCACCAGCACCCGGTCGCCCTCGGGCGTGCTCACGCCCAGCGCGCCCGGGACCTGCTGGAGCGCGATGACGCCGGCGATGCCGAGGGTGAAGCCCTCGACGACGGGCGCGGGGATGTAGCGCACACAGCGTCCGGCGCGGAGCAGCGCGAGGGCGAGCAGCAGGACGCCGGCGAGCAGTCCGACGGTCAGCACCCCGCCGGGTCCGTGCTCGGCGACGATGGGCACCAGCACGACGGTCATGGCCCCGGTCGGGCCGGACACCTGGAGGTTGGAGCCGCCGAACACGGCGGCGAGCGCGCCCGCCACGACGGCGGTCGCGAGCCCGGCCTCGGCCCCGAGCCCGGAGGAGACGCCGAAGCCGAGCGCGAGCGGCAGGGCGACGACGGCGACGGTGAGCCCGGCGAGCAGGTCGCGCTTCGGGTCGCGGCGGGCGGCGTCGAGGTCGGCCCGCCCCGGCAGCAGCGGCCGGACCCGGCCCCAGGCCCGTGCGGCGGCCCCGCTCACCGCCCTGCCCCCACGGCCCGCCCGGCCGGGTGCTCCTCGGGGGCGGCGGGGAGGTCGCCGGTGCCGCGCAGTTCGGCGAGGAGTTCGCCCTGGCCGGTGAGGACCTCGGTGAGGATGCGCCGGGCGGCGCGCATCAGGTCGGCGACGTCGCCGCCGGCAAGTGCGTAGACGACGGTCGGGCCCTCGCGGCGGGAGACGACGATGCCGGAGCGGCGCAGGACGGCCAGTTGCTGGGAGAGCGCGGGGGCCTCCACCCCGATGGCGGCGAGCAGCCGGTGCACGGGCTGCGGGCCGTCCTGGAGGAGTTCGAGGACACGGATGCGCACGGGGTGGCCGAGCATCCGGAAGAAGTCGGCCTTGGCCTGGTACAGCGGCACCGGCACGTCGGTGGTCTCCTCTCTCGCCTCTCCGCCGCGTCTGCGCTCTTCGCCGCACGGGTCCGGAGCACGGTCAGCGGGTTAAGCATGTAGTGAATTGCGAAATTCTGCAATTAACGAAGCCGTGCGGGCCCCGGGAGACCCGGGGCCGAGGGGACCCTCAGCCCTCCAGCCGGGCCAGCGCGGCCGACGCGGCCGCGGCCAGCCGGGGGTGGGGCAGCGCCGCGCGGACGGCCGGGGCCGTCTCCCGGGCGCCGAGGGCGCCCAGGCCCTCCACGCAGGCGAGCGCCACCCGCCAGTGCGCGTCCCCGGGGGCGAGGCGGCGGCCGAGGACGGTGGCGAGGGCGGGGGCCGACTCCGGGGCGCGCAGGCGGGTCAGCAGCCGGATCGGGGTGAGGGCGTAGGCGACGCGGAGTTCGTTGGTCGCCAGGGCGGCCGCGGCGCGCGGGGTGCGCGGGTCGGCCAGGAGGTAGAGCGCGTGGGCTGCGGAGACGCAGCGCTCGGGGTCGCGGTGGTTGAGGAGGAGGACCAGGGACTCGAAGGCGCGCCGGTCCCCGGCGCAGCCGAGGCGGAAGGCCGCCAGCTCCCGTGCCCACAGGGGCTGTTGCGGCTCGGTGAGGACGCCGGCCAGCTCCTCGCGGTCGCCGGTGGTCAGCAGCCGCTCGCAGGCGGGCCCGCCGCCCGACTCCTCGCGTAACCGGTGTGCGAGCGACCGCAGTTCCTCGTCCATGGCGCCAGGCTAGCGGCGCGGTGGGCGACGCAGATCACATCCGGCGGCTTCCGCACGGGGCTGGCGCGCTCAATACCCGCGAGTTAACCTCATGTGAGCGGGTCAACCCCGCGCCCCGCAGCGGCCTGGTGACGCAGCCGCACGCGGGGGCTGGTCGGTTCGGCAGTTCTGCCGTGCAGTACGACGTGACTGGGGACAGAGTCCGTCGGCTCTTGTGAACGCTCGCGCGCCCCGCGCCGCCCGGTGTCCCTCGCACCGGGTCCACGGCGCCGGTGCCGGGCCCGTCGCGCTCCCTCGCGCGCTCCCCTCAGCCGTCACTCACTCTGGAGTCCCGTGATGGACACCCCTCTCCACACCGTCGCCGTGGTCGGCCTCGGCACCATGGGCACCGGCATCGCCGAGGTCCTGGCCCGGGCAGGCCGCGAGGTCATCGGCATCGACGTCAGCGATGCCGCCGCCCGCCGGGCCACCGCCGCCCTGGAGGCGTCCACCGCCCGTGCCGTGGACCGCGAGCGGATCACCGAGAAGGAGCGCGGCGACGTCCTGGCGCGTTTCCGCACCTTCACGGAGCTGCGGGCCGCGGCCGACGCCGACCTGGTCATCGAGGTCGTGCCCGAGTCCTACGAGATCAAGCAGCTGGTCTTCCGCGAGCTGGACGCGGTGGTCCGCCCCGACACCATCCTCGCGACCGGCACCAACGCCCTGTCGGTGACCCGGCTGGCCGCCGAGTCGCAGCGCCCGGAGCGGGTGCTCGGCCTGCACTTCTTCAACCCGGCCCCGGCGATGAAGCTGGTCGAGGTGGTCTCCTCGGTGCTGACCTCGCCCGCCGCCGTGGAGTCGGTGACCTCCCTCGCCCGGGAGCTGGGCAAGGAGCCGGTCGCGGTCGGCGACCGCCCGGGCTTCGTCGCGGACGGCCTGCTGTTCGGCTACCTCAACCAGGCGGCGGCGATGTACGAGTCGCGGTACGCCTCCCGCGAGGACATCGACGCGGCGATGAAGCTGGGCTGCGGCCTCCCGATGGGCCCCCTCGCCCTGCTCGACCTCATCGGCATCGACACCGCCCGCACGGTCCTGGACGCGATGTACGCCTCCTCCCACGACCGCCTGCACGCCCCCGCCCCGATCCTCGGCCAGCTCGCCGAGGCGGGCCTGACCGGCCGCAAGGCGGGCCGCGGCTTCTACACCTACGCCGAGGCGGGCTCCGCCGAGGTGGTCCCGGACGCGCTGACGCCGCTGCCGGGCACGGCGGGCACCGCCGCGCCCCGCGAGGTGGCCTCGGTCGGCGTGGCCGGCTCGGGCACCATGGCGAGCGGTATCGCCGAGGTCTTCGCCAAGGCGGGCTACGACGTGGTGCTCGCCGCGCGCAGCGCGGAGAAGGCGGAGAACGCCAAGGCCCTGATCGCGAAGTCGCTGGCCCGTTCGGTCGCCAAGGGCCGGCTGACCGAGGAGGCCCGGGACGCGGTGCTCGCCCGGATCACCCCGGCCGGTTCGCTGGACGCCTTCGCCGGGGTCGACCTGGCCGTGGAGGCGGTGGCCGAGGACCTGGAGATCAAGCAGCAGCTCTTCCAGACCCTGGACAAGGTCTGCAAGCCGGGCGCGGTGCTCGCCACCACGACCTCCTCGCTGCCGGTGATCGCCTGCGCCCGCGCGACCTCGCGCCCGCAGGACGTGATCGGGATGCACTTCTTCAACCCGGCCCCGGCGATGAAGCTGGTCGAGATCGTGCGCACGGTCCTGACCTCGGACGAGGTCCACGCCACGGTCCGCGGGGTCACGGAGAAGGTCCGCAAGCACCCGGTGGACTGCGGCGACCGGGCCGGGTTCATCGTCAACGCGCTGCTCTTCCCGTACCTCAACAACGCGATCAAGATGGTCGAGGAGCACTACGCCTCGCTGGACGACATCGACGCGGCCATGAAGCTGGGCGGCGGCTACCCGATGGGCCCGTTCGAACTCCTCGACGTGGTCGGCCTGGACGTCTCGCTCGCCATCGAGAAGGTGCTGCACCGGGAGTTCCGCGACCCGGGCCTCGCTCCGGCGCCGCTGCTTGAGCACCTGGTGGCCGCGGGCTGCCTGGGCCGCAAGACGGGCCGGGGCTTCCGCGAGCATGCCCGTCGCTGATCACGGCGCGGGGTGGGGCGGGCTGCTCGGTCCGGGCGGCCCGCCCCGGGCACCGGCGGACGACGGAGGCGGCCCGCGGGAGCGTGAGGGGCCGGGGATGGAGTACGTTCAAGTCATGCCGCAGCCTGCTGATCCCGCCGTCCGCCGTCCCGTCCGCGCCGGTTCCGTCCCCGACGCCGGCGAGAGCGCGGCAGGGTCGAAAGCCGCCGCGCAGCGGCTGCGGATGCGCCGTGAACTGGCCGCGGCGGCCATGGAGTTGTTCGCGACCAAGGGCTACGAGGCCACCACGGTCGACGAGATCGCGGCGGCGGCCGGGGTCGCCCGCAGGACCTTCTTCCGCCACTTCCGGTCCAAGGAGGAGGCGATCTTCCCGGACCACGACGACACCCTGGTCCGCGCGGAGGCCGTGCTGAACGCGGCCCCGCCCCACGAGCACCCGCTGGACACGGTGTGCCGGGGCATCAAGGAAGTCATGAAGATGTACGCGGCGGCCCCCTCGGTCTCGGTGGAGCGCTACCGCCTCACCCGCGAGGTGCCCACCCTCCGGGAGCGCGAGATCGCCTCGGTGGCCCGCTACGAGCGCCTGTTCACCCGCTATCTGCTGGGCCACTTCGACGAGCGGGACCACCACGACGGCAACGACGACCCGCTGCTGGCCGAGGTGGCCGCCTCCGCGGTCGTCACGGCCCACAACCACGTCCTGCGCCGCTGGCTGCGCGCCGGGGGCCAGGGGGACGTGGAGGCGCAGCTCGACCACGCCTTCGCGATCGTCCGGGACACCTTCGGCACCGGGATCGGGGCGGGCCGCAAGGCGGGGCAGCACCCCGCCGAGCCGGCCCCCGTGGCGGCGGCGGTGCGCTCCGAGGGCCCGGAGGGCGAGGTCCTGGTGGCGGTGGCGCGCACGGACGCGCCGCTGACCGAGGTCATGCGCACGATCGAACAGGCCCTCAAGGAGGCCTGACCCCGCTCCTGGGATCCGTTCCCGCACCCCGCCGATGGCCACCCGATTCGGGTGGCCATCGGCCGTTTCGCACCCCTTTTTCCAGCCGCTCACAGGCGACCGCGATCGATCATCGCTCATATGTGTCCAGTGGATTGCATCTGAGAGAAATTCTTGGCACGGAGTGTCTTGCGGGCTGGCACGGGGTGCCATACGTTGATGTTGTCCGGGCGGCCGGCGTGCAGAGCACACTCGTACGCCGGCTGTCCCAGCAACCCTCCGCGGTTGCCCCGCCCGGACGCCTGCGTCACAGGCATCCCCGCGCACACCAGCGCCGCCAGAAGCACCACCGCCGAACCGACGGCACACCTCCACAGCAGCACCGCGTACGACCCGCCCCTCGGCGTCCCCTGGGGCGCTCCCCTCCCCCGGTCCCTCCCGGGGGCATCCTGGAGGCAACACCGTGAAGGACATCCTGGACGCGATCCAGTCTCCGGAGGCCACCTCCGCGGACTTCGCCGCTCTGCCGCTCCCCGAGAGCTACCGCGCGATCACCGTGCACAAGGACGAGACGGAGATGTTCGCGGGCCTGGAGACCCGCGAGAAGGACCCGCGCAAGTCGATCCACCTGGACGACGTGCCGGTCCCGGAACTCGGCCCCGGCGAGGCCCTCGTCGCCGTGATGGCCTCCTCCGTCAACTACAACTCCGTGTGGACCTCGATCTTCGAGCCGCTCTCCACCTTCGGGTTCCTGGAGCGCTACGGCCGGCTCTCCGAGCTGACCAAGCGGCACGACCTGCCGTACCACGTCATCGGCTCCGACCTGGCCGGCGTCGTCCTGCGCACCGGACCGGGCGTCAACGCCTGGAACCCCGGTGACGAGGTCGTCGCGCACTGCCTCTCGGTCGAGCTGGAGTCCTCGGACGGCCACAACGACACGATGCTCGACCCCGAGCAGCGCATCTGGGGCTTCGAGACCAACTTCGGCGGCCTCGCCGAGATCGCGCTCGTCAAGTCCAACCAGCTGATGCCGAAGCCCAAGCACCTGAGCTGGGAGGAGGCGGCGGCCCCCGGCCTGGTCAACTCCACCGCGTACCGCCAGCTGGTCTCCCGCAACGGCGCCGGGATGAAGCAGGGCGACAACGTCCTCATCTGGGGCGCCAGCGGCGGACTCGGCTCCTACGCCACCCAGTTCGCCCTCGCGGGCGGCGCCAACCCCATCTGCGTGGTCTCCTCGCCGCAGAAGGCGGAGATCTGCCGGTCCATGGGCGCCGAGGCGATCATCGACCGCAACGCCGAGGACTACAAGTTCTGGAAGGACGAGCGGACCCAGGACCCGAAGGAGTGGAAGCGCTTCGGCAAGCGCATCCGCGAGTTCACCGGCGGCGAGGACATCGACATCGTCTTCGAGCACCCCGGCCGCGAGACCTTCGGCGCCAGCGTCTACGTCACCCGCAAGGGCGGCACCATCACCACCTGCGCCTCCACCTCGGGCTACATGCACGAGTACGACAACCGCTACCTGTGGATGTCGCTCAAGCGCATCATCGGCTCCCACTTCGCCAACTACCGCGAGGCGTGGGAGGCCAACCGCCTGATCGCCAAGGGCAAGATCCACCCCACGCTCTCCAAGGTCTACTCCCTGGAGGAGACCGGGCAGGCCGCGTACGACGTCCACCGCAACCTCCACCAGGGCAAGGTCGGCGTCCTCGCGCTGGCCCCCGAGGAGGGTCTGGGCGTCAGCGACCCCGAGCTGCGGGCGAAGCACATCGACGCCATCAACCGCTTCAGGAATGTCTGAGGTCCACCGATGACCGAGCGCAAGAAGGACCGGCCCTGGCTCATGCGGACGTACGCCGGCCACTCCACGGCCGAGGCGTCCAACGAGCTGTACCGGCGCAACCTCGCCAAGGGCCAGACGGGTCTGTCGGTGGCCTTCGACCTGCCGACCCAGACCGGTTACGACCCCGACCACATCCTCGCCCGCGGCGAGGTCGGCCGGGTCGGCGTGCCGGTCTCCCATCTGGGCGACATGCGCCGGCTGTTCCAGGACATCCCCCTGGAGCAGATGAACACCTCGATGACCATCAACGCCACCGCCATGTGGCTGCTGGCGCTGTACCAGGTGGTCGCCGAGGAACAGGGTGCGGACATCACCAGGCTCCAGGGCACGACGCAGAACGACATCGTCAAGGAGTACCTGTCGCGCGGGACGCACGTCTTCCCGCCCGGTCCCTCGCTGCGCCTGACCACCGACATGATCACGTACACGGTGGCCAACATCCCCAAGTGGAACCCCATCAACATCTGCAGCTACCACCTGCAGGAGGCCGGGGCCACCCCGGTGCAGGAGATCTCGTACGCGATGTCCACCGCGATCGCGGTGCTCGACGCGGTGCGCGACTCCGGCCAGGTCCCGGCCGAGCGGTTCGGTGACGTGGTCGCGCGCATCTCGTTCTTCGTGAACGCGGGCGTCCGCTTCATCGAGGAGATGTGCAAGATGCGCGCCTTCGGCCGCATCTGGGACCGGGTCACCCGTGAGCGGTACGGCATCGAGAACGACAAGCAGCGCCGCTTCCGCTACGGCGTCCAGGTCAACTCCCTGGGCCTGACCGAGGCCCAGCCGGAGAACAACGTCCAGCGGATCGTCCTGGAGATGCTGGCCGTCACCCTCTCCAAGGACGCCCGCGCCCGGGCCGTCCAGCTCCCCGCCTGGAACGAGGCGCTGGGCCTGCCCCGGCCCTGGGACCAGCAGTGGTCGCTGCGCATCCAGCAGGTCCTCGCGCACGAGAGCGACCTGCTGGAGTACGAGGACATCTTCGCCGGCTCGCACGTCATCGAGGCCAAGGTGGACGCCCTGGTCGAGGAGTGCCTGGCCGAGATGGCCCGCATCGAGGAGATGGGCGGCGCGATGGCCGCCGTCGAGTCCGGCTACCTCAAGTCGCAGCTGGTCTCCTCGCACGCGGAGCGCCGGGCCCGGATCGAGGCGGGCGACGAGAAGATCGTCGGCGTCAACATCTTCGAGACGACCGAGGACAACCCGCTCACCGCGGACCTGGACACGGCGATCATGACCGTGGACCCGGCGAACGAGGCCCGGGTCGTCGCCAAACTGCACGAGTGGCGGGTGGGACGCGACGAGTCCCGTGCCGCCGAGTCCCTCGCGGCGCTGAAGAAGGCCGCGGCGGGCACCGAGAACCTGATGGCGGCCACCGTCGAGTGTGCGCGTGCGGGCGTCACCACCGGCGAGTGGGCCTGGGCGCTGCGTGACGTCTTCGGCGAGTTCCGTGCGCCGACGGGCGTCAGCAGCGCCCCGGTGGCCGTCACGGCGGAGGCCGGCACCCCACTGGCCGTCGTCCGTGAGAAGGTCGCCCGGACGGCCGAGGAGCTCGGCACCGGGCGGCTGCGCCTCCTGGTGGGCAAGCCCGGTCTGGACGGGCACTCCAACGGCGCCGAGCAGATCGCCGTACGGGCCCGCGACGCCGGCTTCGAGGTGGTCTACCAGGGCATCCGGCTCACCCCGGAGCAGATCGTCTCCGCCGCCCTCGCGGAGGACGTGCACTGCGTGGGCCTGTCGATCCTCTCCGGCTCGCACGCCGAGCTGGTCCCCGATGTGCTGGACCGCCTCCGTGAGGCGGGCGCGGGGGACATCCCGGTGATCGTGGGTGGCATCATCCCCAACGCCGACGCCGTCTCCCTCAAGGCGGCCGGCGTGGCCGCCGTCTTCACGCCGAAGGACTTCGGCATCACGGAGATCATCGGCCGTATCGTCGACGAGATCCGCCAAGCGAACAAGCTCAGCCCCCTTGAAAGTACGGAGGTCCCCGCATGAGCACGCCCGTGCACCCGGTCAACCGCCTGCGCCCGCGGCGCTCCTGCCTGGCCGTGCCCGGCTCGAACCCGCGGTTCCTGGAGAAGGCCCAGGGCCTCCCCGCCGACCAGGTCTTCCTGGACCTGGAGGACGCCTGCGCGCCCCTCGCCAAGCCGGACGCGCGCCACACCATCGTGAAGTTCCTCAACGAGGGCGACTGGACCGGCAAGACGCGCGTGGTGCGGGTCAACGACTGGACCACCCACTGGACCTACCGGGACGTCGTCACCGTGGTCGAGGGCGCCGGCCCGAACCTCGACTGCATCATGCTGCCGAAGGTGCAGGACGCCCAGCAGATCGTGGCGCTGGACCTGCTGCTCACCCAGATCGAGAAGACCATGGGCTTCGAGGTCGGCCGCATCGGCATCGAGGCGCAGATCGAGAACGCGCAGGGGCTCAACAACGTCAACGCGATCGCCCAGGCGTCCCCGCGGGTGGAGACCATCATCTTCGGCCCGGCCGACTTCATGGCCTCCATCAACATGAAGTCCCTGGTCGTCGGCGAGCAGCCGCCGGGCTACCCGGCCGACGCCTACCACTACATCCTGATGAAGATCCTGATGGCCGCCCGCGCCAACGACCTCCAGGCGATCGACGGCCCCTACCTCCAGATCCGCAACATCGACGGCTACCGCGAGGTCGCCCAGCGGGCCGCCGCGCTCGGCTTCGACGGCAAGTGGGTGCTGCACCCCGGTCAGGTCGAGGCGTCCAACGAGATCTTCTCGCCCTCCCAGGAGGACTACGACCACGCCGAACTGATCCTGGACGCGTACGACTACTACACGTCCGAGGCGGGCGGGAAGAAGGGCTCGGCGATGCTCGGCGACGAGATGATCGACGAGGCCAGCCGCAAGATGGCGCTGGTGATCTCCGGCAAGGGCCGGGCCGCCGGGATGCGGCGCACCAGCACGTTCGAGATCCCGGAGGCCTGAGCCATGCAGTTCGGACGCACCTACGAGGAGTTCGAGGTCGGGGCCGTCTACAAGCACTGGCCCGGGAAGACGGTCACCGAGTACGACGACCACCTCTTCTGTCTCCTGACCATGAACCACCACCCCCTCCACATGGACACCAACTATGCGGAGAAGACGACGGACTTCGGGAGGAACGTCGTCGTGGGCAACTACATCTACTCGCTGCTGCTCGGCATGTCGGTGCCGGACGTCTCCGGCAAGGCCATCGCCAACCTGGAGATCGAGTCGCTGCGGCACGTGGCGCCGACCTTCCACGGCGACACGATCTACGGCGAGACCACGGTCCTCGACAAGACCCCGTCGAGGTCGAAGAACGACCGCGGCATCGTCTACGTCGAGACCAAGGGCTACAAGCAGGACGGCACCCTGGTGTGCGTGTTCCGCCGCAAGGTGATGGTCCCCACCGAGACGTACATCAAGGAGCGGGGCGGGGAGCAGCCCGGCCGGCCGGAGCTCGTCGAGCCCCCGAAGAAGGCGGAGAAGTAGTCATGGCGCGACTCGCCCAGACCCACGGTCTGACCGATGTGCAGCAGGAGATCCTGGCCACGGTCCGGGACTTCGTCGACAAGGAGATCATCCCGGTCGCGACGGAGCTGGAGCACAAGGACGAGTACCCGACCGAGATCGTCGAGGGCCTGAAGGAACTCGGCCTGTTCGGGCTGATGATCCCGGAGGAGTACGGCGGCCTGGGTGAGTCCCTGCTCACCTACGCGCTGTGCGTGGAGGAGATCGCCCGCGGCTGGATGTCGGTCTCCGGCATCATCAACACGCACTTCATCGTGGCGTACATGCTCAAGCAGCACGGCACCCAGGAGCAGAAGGACACCTTCCTGCCGCGGATGGCGCTGGGCGAGGTGCGGGGCGCCTTCTCGATGTCGGAGCCGGGCCTCGGCTCGGATGTGTCGGCCATCACGTCCAAGGGTGTGAAGGACGGTGACGAGTACGTCCTCAACGGCCAGAAGATGTGGCTGACGAACGGCGGCACGTCGACTCTGGTGGCGGTTCTGTGCCGGAGTGACGAAGGACACCCCGAGGGGACCGCGCCCCACAAGTCGATGACGACCTTCCTGGTGGAGAAGGAGCCCGGTTTCGGTGAGGTCCGGCCCGGACTGACCATCCCCGGGAAGATCGACAAGATGGGCTACAAGGGGGTCGACACCACCGAGCTCATCATGGACGGACTGCGCATTCCGGCCAATCGGGTCCTCGGCGGGACCACCGGCCGGGGCTTCTACCACATGATGGACGGTGTCGAGGTCGGCCGGGTGAATGTCGCCGCCCGTGGCTGCGGTGTCGCGCAGCGTGCCTTCGAGCTGGGTGTGAGCTACGCCCAGCAGCGCCACACCTTCGGCAAACCGATCGCCGCCCACCAGGCGATTCAGTTCAAGTTGGCCGAAATGGCCACCAAGGTCGAGGCCGCACATGCCATGATGGTGAACGCGGCACGCAAAAAGGACTCCGGGGAGCGAAACGACCTGGAGGCAGGGATGGCGAAGTACCTCGCCTCCGAGTACTGCAAGGAAGTCGTCGAGGACGCCTTCCGTATCCACGGCGGCTACGGCTTCTCCAAGGAGTACGAGATCGAGCGCCTCTACCGCGAGGCGCCGATGCTGCTGATCGGCGAAGGTACCGCCGAGATCCAGAAAATGATCATTGGCCGCCGGCTGCTGGAAGAGTACCGAGCGCAGGGCTGAATGTCGGATTCGGGTCGGTAACGGCCGGAAGATGATCACACCCTGTCATCATCTTCCGGCCGTCGACTCGGCTTCTGGCTTTCCCAGTTGCGGGTCGTAACCGATAACATCGATCGGAAAGCCGCCGTCCCCCGTTGCCAGCGCGGCATCATCCGCTACGAAGGTCATCCATGCCCCACAGCCAAACCTCTGCATCTCGCGACAGCCTCCGTGGCGTACGTATCGCTCGCGGAGCATCGCCGTGGCTTCTGCCGACCGTCGCCACCGCCGCACTCAGCCTGGCCCGTTCGCGCCGCTCCCGGCGCGCCGCGGCCCTGGCCGTGCCCGCCACCGCGCTCGCGGCGGGCATGCTCTGGTTCTTCCGTGACCCGGAGCGTGAGATCGCCCGGGGCCGGGTCATCTCGCCGGCCGACGGCGTGGTGCAGAGCATCATGCCGTGGAAGGACGGGCGCACCCGCGTCGCGATCTTCATGAGCCCGCTCAACGTTCACGTCAACCGCGCGCCGCTGGCCGGCACGGTGACGTCCGTGGAGCATGTGCCCGGTGGCTTCGTTCCCGCCTTCAACAAGGAGAGCGAGAACAACGAGCGTGTCGTCTGGCACTTCGACACCGAGCTCGGCGACATCGAGATGGTCCAGATCGCCGGCGCGGTCGCGCGGCGCATCGTCCCCTACATCCCGCAGGGCACCAAGGTCGAGCAGGGCGACCGCATCGGCCTGATCCGCTTCGGGTCGCGCGTCGACATCTACCTTCCGGAGGGTGTGGACGTCGCCGTCGAGGTCGGACAGACCACGACCGCGGGGGTGACTCGCATTGACCGTGATTGATCCCGACACACAGGCGTCGAACTGGACCGAGGACGGCGAGGACGACGCGGAGGAGATGCCGCTCAGTCTGCGTCTGTCGATAGCGGACACCCTCACCCTCGGCAACGCGACGTGCGGTTTCATGGCGGTGTACTTCACCACCACCGGCATCCTCATCCCGCACCTCCAGGGCAGCCAGGAGACCGGCATGGCGCGGCACAGCGCCGCGACCGCCGTGATCCTGATGCTGCTCGCGGCGATCTTCGACCTCTGCGACGGGCTCGTGGCGCGCAAGCTGCGGTCCTCGCCGATGGGCGCGGAGCTGGACAACCTCTCCGACCTGATCAGCTTCGGCCTCGCGCCGGCGTACTTCGTGCTGGTCTACGGGATGGTCGCCGACGACGCCCACCAGCGGGTCTCGGCGGTCGCCGCGATCGTGGTGCTGCTGGCGGTGGTGCTGCGGCTCGCGAGATTCTCGTGCGTGTCCGTGAAGGACGGCATGTTCCAGGGCATGCCGAGCCCCTTCGGGGCGCTGACCGTGGTCTCGATCGTCCTGCTCGAACTGCCGTTCATCCCGACGCTGCTGGCGATCATCGGCACGGCGTGGCTGATGGTGAGCCGGGTCGAGTACCCGAAGCCGCGGGGTGTCCTCGCGGTGGCGATGCTCGGCTGGATCGTCTCGGCGATGGGCATGCTGGCGGCCTGGGCCTTCGACGCGCCGGGCGGGCAGGTGCTCCTCCAGACGGGCTGCGCCCTCCAGATCGTGATGGCGGCGACGATTCCGCTGTTCGCGACGGCTCGTCGCGTGAACACGTTCCGCGACAACCGTCGCGAGAGCCGCGCGGCCCGCGCGGCACAGTAGGACCGGATAGGGGTGGGGCCGGCGCGAGGCGCGGGTCGAAGTAGGACGGCAG